>NZ_JBWZQN010000015.1:0-58754 GCF_056724605.1 Prolinoborus fasciculus
TCATATTGAGCTTTACAAGGCTGTTATAGCGCTTGACAAGACGCTGATCCAGGCCAGAGATGTTAAATTGAAGAGCATGCTCTTCAATTTAACGCAAAGTTCAGGAATTGTGTAGATACCTATGCCTAAAAGGAGAGGGAAATTCCTCTCTAAATTTATGGAGAGAAATGATATTTTTAAAAACTACTATCTCAATAAATATTGGAAGTGCTCTCTCCCTATGGGAGAGAGTTAGAGAGAGGGTGAAGAAATTAAATCCACTTCTTCCATCTAAAGTAAATCAATGGCCCGATTAAAAAGCCGATCAAAATAATACTGACCATAATGAAGCTCATGGAGCCTTGTGCAAAAGGCAGAACTTCGGTATTCATGCCATAAATACTGGCAATGAGCATCGGCGGTGCAAGCATACTTGGCAGGATCGAGAATCGACGAATCGTATCGTTCTGTTCCGTGTTAATGAATCCGGACGTGGTATCGAGCAGGAAGCGCACTTTCTGAAACAGGAAGGCATCATGTTCAACCAGCGAGCGCACATCTTCACTGAGTTCTCGGATATCCGCATCATAAATATGACTGCCCAAGGCGCGTGGACGAGACAGGAAAGTCAGAACACGACGTAAATCGATCAGACAGAGCTGCGCTTTACCAAGCATATCTTCCAGTTGAGCCAGACGGGTAATCATGTCATCCAGATCGAGAATCTGCTCGCGATGGCGATTATTCAACACTTCAGTTGAATATTTCTCTAAATCTTTATGTACATCTTCCAGAATATCGGCCAGCTCATCCAGTTTGGCTTCGAGCAGGCCCAATAAAATCCAGGTTGGATCTTTATAATCGATTTCATAATCATTGCGGCGCGCACGGGCACGGAAGGCACGAAAGGCCACCAGCTTTTCGCCACGCAAGGTAAACAGACGGTCCTTATGCAGAATGAATGCTACGGTTTGTACCGTCGCCAGCATGCTGGATTCATCTTCGTTTTCGTTCTCGACCTGATAGTTTTTATTTTTGGTTAAAAAATAGGTACTGATATGCAAAATACCGTCATCATCACGGTAAAATCGGGCACTAGAGGAGATATCTTCCAGCGATTTTAAGGTCGGTAAGTTTTGCGCATAGGCATCTAGAATCCATTGCTGCTCTTCTTGTGAAGGTGCAATCAGATCAAGCCATACTAAATCTGGATGCAGGTCGAAATCACCATTAATCGTGATATCTTCTAAGCTACCGCGCTCTGTGGCGTAAAAGGCTTCAAGCATGCTGTCTTTTCTCCCTGGCGCAGTATGTGAATTGGAATGGGTGTATTTTAGACAAGGAATTGAATAAAAACACTGATATTAAGCAGTTATTTTTGGAAAAAACGCGCTTGCAGCGATTTCGTACAATATAGCGTCAATTGGAGAGTGAAATGATGAATTCTATCGCAATTTTTTGTGGTTCAGCACTGGGCTCCGATCCTCTCTATGCCCAGATTGCCGAAAAGGTTGGCCAAACCTTGGCAGCAAGACATCAGACGCTGGTCTATGGCGGTGGTCGTTCTGGTTTGATGGGGATTATCGCTGATAGTGCTTTGGCTGCTGGTGGCAAGGTGATTGGTGTAATTCCAAGACAGTTGGTCAATCGTGAACTGGCGCATCCGCATATTACCGAGCTATTTGTGGTCGATAATATGCACGAACGTAAAACCCGCATGTCGGAACTGGCACAGGGATTTATTGCCATTCCGGGTGGTGCAGGAACGTTGGAAGAAATTTTTGAACAATGGACCTGGGCACAGTTGGGAATTCATAAAAAGCCTTGTGCTTTTTTAAATGTAGATGGTTTCTATGATGATTTACTCAAATTTATCCATATGACGACCGAGAAAGGTTTTACCAAAGCGCGCTTTAGCGATGCTTTAATTGTGAGTGATAATCTGGATGATATTTTGCGCCAGTTTGAAAGTTATCAGCCGCCTGAAGCGAAATGGGGTATGGTCGATCAGACCGATCTTGTAAAATAAGCTGTCCACAGCATGATTTGTAGAAAATAAATGAAAGTGATTACGGTGGCTGCAGCCATTATTTTAAATGAAGCGCAGCAACTGCTGGTGGTTCGTAAAAAAGGGACGTCCTGCTTTATGCAGGTTGGTGGCAAGCTGGAGCCAAATGAAGCACCAGAAGCAACGATGTTGCGTGAAATTCAGGAAGAAATTGGCACACAGGCACAGATTCAGCAATTCATTGGGCGTTTTGAAACCCAGACGGCGAATGAACCAGATCATCAACTGGTGAGTTATGTCTATTGGGTAAGTCTGGATCAAGCACCAAAAATTGAAGCGGAAATTGCCGAAATGAAATGGGTCGATCTGGATGAAAAAGAGCTACGACTCGCACCCTTGACCACTGAAATTGTGATTCCTTGGGTGAAGTCGCAGTTACTCGCCCAAGCTTAAATTTTCAGATTTGAGCACCTGCCAGACAGGCTGCATAAACTTTTTGACAGCCCAGTTGTTCAAGTGTTTGGCTCAGTGCTCGAATCGAGCTGCCGGTCGTCACCACATCATCAATAATCAGCACCCGACGGTAACGCAGCTTGGAAATGGTACTGATCTGGAATTGTGATTGGATGTCTTCAATCCGCTCCAGCCGGCTTAGGCCCTTTTGCGAGTGTTGTTTCATTCGTCGAACAGGTTGCCAGATGGGTACATTCAGCTTTTTCGCCACATGTTTTGCCAGCACCAGAGATTGATTATACCCGCGCTCTGCCAGACGCTCATTCGAGATCGGCATCGGTACAATTGCACTGACTTTAGGCAGGTCTAAACTTAACAGCGCACCTGCCAGTAAATTTTGCAAATGCAGTGTCTGTTCATATTTAAACAGTTGAATCAGCCGGTCCATCGGATAGGCATAGTCGCAGGCAATCTGTAACTGCATTTCCTGCCGTTGAATGGTTTGATGTGCCCAGGGTAATTGTCGCCAGCAATCTTCACAGACTGAATGAATGGACTGATGATCGGTCAGACAGAGCTGGCAGGGCTGTAAGCGGGTCAGCCAGGATTTTCCATGTTGCAGTAATTTAAACATAGGCATAGCGCGGTGCTTCCGGTAGCCAGCGTTGCAATAATGCTTCGGCCTGATCGGGATAATCCTTGAGCATCTGCTGAGCCACATAATGTGCCTGATTGAGCAGGTGATCATCACGTTCAAGTTTGGCCACACGGAAATTCATGTCCCCGGTCTGTTTGGTCCCGAGCAGCTCACCCGGGCCACGTAACTCCAGATCTTTCTCGGCAATCATAAAACCATCATTGGTTTCGCGCATGATTCTTAAACGTTCCTGACCATTTTGCGAAAGTGGATGCTTATACAGCAGGGCACAGAAGCTGGCTTTGGCGCCACGACCGACCCGGCCACGTAGCTGATGCAATTGAGATAGACCCAGACGCTCGGCATTTTCAATCACCATAATGGAGGCATTGGGTACATCGACGCCGACTTCGATCACGGTGGTGGCAATCAGGAGCTGTAATTCATTATTTTTAAACTGCTGCATTACCGCCTGTTTTTCATCGGCTTTCATCTTGCCATGTACCAGTCCGATATTCAGCGCAGGAAAGCGCTCGCGAATTTCGGTAAAAGTCGCTTCGGCAGCTTGAGCATCTAGGGTTTCGGATTGCTCTACCAGGGTGCAGACCCAGTAGGCCTGCTTACCTTCAGCACAGTTGCTGGCAATCCGTTGCAAGACTTCTTCGCGTCGATCTAATGGAATGGTCACGGTCTGAATCGGGGTACGGCCCGGCGGAAGCTCGTCAATCACCGAGGTATCCAGATCACCATAGGCAGACATGGCCAGTGTGCGGGGAATCGGAGTCGCAGTCATCACCAGTTGATGCGGAGACATACCATCTAGCCCTTTATTTCTGAGTGCAAGGCGCTGATCCACACCAAAGCGGTGCTGTTCATCAATAATCACCAGACCCAGTTTGGCAAACTCGACATTTTCCTGAAACAGGGCATGCGTTCCGATCACCAGATGGGCGCTGCCATCCCGAATCACCTGTTCCGCTGCGGCGCGAGCTTTACCTTTTTGCTTGCCGGAAAGCCAGGCCACATTTAAGCCCAAAGGCTCAAACCAGCGTTTAAAATTCAGATAATGCTGCTCGGCCAGAATCTCGGTCGGTGCCATCAAGGCCACTTGCCAGCCTTCCTCTAAGGCATGGCAGGCTGCGACACCGGCCACTAGGGTTTTACCTGCACCAACATCGCCTTGCACCAGACGCAACATCGGTTTATTGCTTTTTAAATCCTGCACGATTTCTCTGGATACACGTTTTTGCGCACCGGTCATTTCAAAAGCCAGACTGGCTAAGAGCTGTTTGGCATAGGTTTTACTGGGCGCAAATGAAGGCGCTTCGACTTGCTGAATAAAGGCCCGACGTGTCAATAAACTGATCTGATGCGCCACCAGCTCTTCAAAGATCAGGCGTTGCTGTGCAGGATGCGAGCCTTGTGCCAGCTGCAGCATATTGGCGTTGACTGGTGGATGATGGATATATTCCAGTGCCTGTTTCAGCGCATAACCGTTACTAAATTTTGCTGGCAGCAATTCAGGCAGATGGTCGCTATACTGAGCCAAGGCCTGCTGAATATAATCCCGTATTTTTGGCTGGGTCAGACCTTCAGTCGCAGGGTAAATCGCCGTGAGCTGGGTTTGAGGTAAAGGTGTGTCCTCAGTAATGACTTGCAGTTCGGGATGATACATTTCCAGACCGCGCGCACCAACCCGCACTTCACCAAAAATTCTTAAACGGTTACCCAGTTTGCAGCGGTCAGTAATGCCTTTATAAATATGATAAAAACGTAAAGTGACTTTGCCAAAATCATCATCTAGCAGCACAGCCATGGATTTGCGTTTGCCAGGGGGGAAATCCACACCTTTAACGATGCCTTCCAGCAGATAGCTGTGTCCCACGCTCAATTGATTCATAGGAATGATCGTGCTACGGTCTTCATAGTCACGTGGTAGATGAAAAAGCAAATCATCAGTATTGAAGATATTTAGTTTTTCGAGTAATGCAGCGGCGGCATTGCCAACGCCTTGTAACTGATGGACTGCAGCCATGTCCCCTCAACCAGATTTGTGATTCGGTGCTCAATGCATATTTTATTTATCGGTTATGGTAAAACATCCCGACGTGTGGCTAAACAACTATTTGAGCAAGGTCATCAAATTAGCACAATTAGCCAGAGTCCCAAAACAGATTCATTCGCAACTCATCTGATTCAGGATGTGCATCAACTGGATTTAACAGCAGTTCCTCCGATTGACTGGGTCTATGTATTACTTAGTCCAAAACAAAGTACGGTTGAAGGCTATCAGCAGACTTATCTGGATTCGGTTCAACCTATTGTGGCTGCCTTGAAACAGCATCCGGTGAAGCGGATTATGGTGGTGTCATCGACACGAGGGTATGGACAAGATTCCGGTGAAATCGTAGATGACGAAACTAAAATTCACCCGAATGATGCTCAGGGCAAAATCTTGCAGCAGATGGAGCAGGCTTATTTCACTGCTTATCCTGAGCAATCTACCATCATTCGTCCGAGCGGCATTTACGGTACTTCAGTTGCGCGTCTGCAAAAAATGGCTGCTTCTATGACGTGCTATCCAAATTTGCACTGGTCCAACCGGATTCATATTGAAGATTTATCACGTTTCTTGTCACATATGATTCATGTGGAACATCCGGAATCTTCTTATATTGTGACCGATAACCAGCCAAAATTATTGCATGAAATATTGCAATGGTTCCAACAGCAGCTGGGACTTCCTTTGTTGCAAGTAGAAAGTGAGCAGGTGACAGGTAAGAAACTTTATGCGACTCGAATGCAGAAAATGGGATTTGAGTTAGAGCATCCAGATTGTTATGAGGATTATTTGGGGGTGATGAGGAAAAATAATCCCTCCTAGCCTCCCTTTTTAAAGGGAGGAATCCCCCTCCTTTTCAAAGGAGGGGTTAGGGGAGGATTTTATTTAAAAGACCTCTCCCTATCCTCACTTGCACTTCGTTTTAAAAGCCGTGCTTTAAAACTCGCTCAGGAGAGGGAATACTCATATTTAAATAATGGCATTAGCTTTCCAATTTTCACTTCTTATAAATTCTTAAATAAAAAGAGAGGCCTTAGCCTCTCTTTTTATTTAATTTAAACTTACTTCTTTTTCCGCTTCGCACGTTTCTTGGCTTGTTCAGCCGCAACTGCATCCAAAGCTTCTTTCAGTTCTTCATCCGTAAAGTCGGTGATGTGATGCAACATCTGCAACTTCACTTCATCCAATACCAAATCTGCATATTGCGCCACATTCGTCAGCTGTTCATCAAAGACAATCGCATTGTCTTCATTGGTACACAGATAACCTTTTTGGGTTAAGACTTTAATAAAGCTCTGGAATAGGGCTTTGTCGAAGAACTCAGGTGAGTTGAACTCATATAGCACAGACAGGCGTTGACCAACCAGGTAACTGAGCTCTTCGACCTGACGGGTCGAGATATTGCCAGAACCACGTTGGGTAATCAGTGCCAAAGTCATGTAATAACGTTCCAGACTTTGAGTTACGGGCGCAGCCAGAATTTCAAGCTGATGATGCGCTTCCGTATTCGGTGCCGGTGCAATCAGGTTTTCACCATCTTGTGTAATCAGTTTCGAGGCAATTAAGCTGTCAATATGCGCATTCACTTGATCCTGAATTTCATCTTCATGCCATTTTAAGAACAGTTCGGCTTTGAGGAATGGATACAGGGTACTACTGATATTCACGACATTATGACGGCGAATGGTACCGTTATGTTCAACTAGGGCGGCTATCAGGGAGGGCAGCACAAAAGTGTGCACAATATTATTGCGGAAATAGGTCAGCAGAACGGCCTGATTGTCTTCAATGGCAATGATATCGCCCAGTACATGCTTGACTCGCTTGATCAGTTTCAGCTTCATTGCATAGGCAATAATTTCCTTGCCAGAAAGTGGCGTCACCTGCATGCGCTCATCATAAGGCAGGGCAGCCAGCAAGGTGCGATAGGTATCTAGCTGTTTGATACAGATCTCTTCATCCAGCGTATGTTTCGGCGTAGCCAGCAAGATTAAAGACAATAACGATACCGGATTGATCACCACCGCACTGTTGATATTTTCCAGAATAGCCTGTGCCGAGCTATTCACCGCATCAGAAACCGCTTGTGGAATCGGATCGTCATTCTTTTCGATTTTGATATTTTCTGCGCCATGCTGTTTCAGAATGTCATCCAGAAATACCGGGTTCCCGAAGTTTAGGTGCACCTTGCCAAAAATACGTTCAATCTTGCGCAGGGTTTTCAAAATACCAAAAATAGACTCGGCTTCTTTTGGCTTGCCACTCATCTCACCGACATAGGTACCACCTTCCATTAGGCGTTCATAGCCGATATAGGTCGGTACAAACACAATCGGTTTGGATTTGCCACGTAAATGACCATGCACGGTCATTGCCAGCATCCCGGTTTTTGGCGGTAGCAAACGACCGGTACGTGAACGGCCCCCTTCAATAAAGTACTCGAGCGGGGTATTACGTGACAGGACGCTATACAGATATTCTTTAAACACCGTGGTATAGAGCGCATTGCCGCGGAAAGTACGGCGAATAAAGAAAGCGCCACCACCGCGCAAAATCTGACCGACAAAAGGCATATTCAGGTTATCGCCCGCAGCGATATACGGCACCATCAAGCCACGACGATAGATCACATAAGACAATAACAAATAGTCAATGTGACTGCGGTGACATGGGGTATAGACAATTTCATAATCCTTGGCCAGTTCACGCACGGTACTGAAATTATGCACTTCCACGCCGTCATAAAGCTGGGTCCATAAGCGGGTCAGGGCCTTGTCGGCAAAACGTACGGTAGAATGAGAATAGTCGGAAACGATTTCGTTCAGATAACCGATGGCGCGACGTTCAGACTCCAGCATCGAGATTTTGCTACGAATACTGTCATTGCGAATCGCTGCCTGTACATCTGGTGACTTGATCAGGCCATGCATGACATTACGGCGGTCGGACAGATCCGGCCCGAGAATGACTTCGCGCTGACCATCCAGGTAATCATTTAAAGTGCTGACAATATAGGTGGCCGGCGCTGAATTTGGATACGTCTCTTTAGCAAAGTTAATCAAGGTGCGTAAAGACTGCGATTCATGGAACTCTAAATAAGACTGGCGACCATGCAGGCCGATATTGACCAGTTGTTTGACCCGGCTTGGCGTAGACCAGGTATCGGTAAATAAAAGCTTAAACCAGGAATCTTCTTTCTCCGGTTCACGTCCCCAAAGTACTGTTACCGGTACCAGTTCGACATCCAGTTCAGGATGCTGTTCCAGGATTTCAATCAGGCGTAACAGGCGCGGCGGGAAAGCATGCGGTGGTGAGCTGAGCAGATTATTTTCATCATGATGCTGTAAAAACAGTACTGATGCTTTTTCCTTACTGTTACCGAGTTGCATTGGATCAAGTGCAGCCGGCAATTTTAAGCGGCGCGTTTCTGCATCGACAACCAGTGCATTACTACGTGAATGGTTCTGTAAAACGTAGCAGACCAGCTTTTGCGATTCTGCTGCAGTCTGATCAGATTTAGGTACTGTCACTTCACTTGGTACTTCCCCAAGAACATGAGGGGTAACCACAAGATCAAGTAACTTACTTGAAAGCTTGCGATACATTTGACCAAAGCCATTCTTGGACATAGCTGCTCCTAATTTTACTGACCAAAACCACAGGACTTCTGAGGGAATTTATTTTGCGGGTTTCTAAAGCGAAACAATATATCTTTTTTTAACAACTTCAACAGAAGTGCTTCAATTTTAGCGTGAAAGCAGGTGCTTTTCCTAGTCACTTATGACATCAGTATGACAGAACAGTCATGCAAACTTTAGAGTTTCGGTCTGATTTTGTGGCAGAATATTCCAGATCAATTATTTAGATCCGTTTTTCCATTTTGGATATCTCCAATATTAGATAGGTTGCTTATGAATGCCTTAACACAGGAACTGGTCGAGCTGCTCAGCTTAGAAAAGTTAGAAGAAAACATTTTCCGGGGAATCAGCCGGAATCTGGTGGGCAAGCGCGTGTTCGGTGGGCAGGTTTTAGGGCAGGCACTACGCGCCGCGTCTTATACCACAGACCGTCCAGCACATTCATTACATGCCTATTTTCTGTTTGGCGGGGATGTCAATGCACCGATTATTTATGAAGTGGATCGTATCCGTGACGGCAAGAGCTTTGTCAGCCGTCAGGTGCGCGCTATTCAGCATGGCCGTACCATTTTCATGTGTATGGTGTCTTTCGCGCATCAGGAAGAGGGCCTGAATTACCAGATTTCAGAGCCTGAATATCCACCGGCAGAAAGCCTGAAAAATGAAGCAGAGCTGATCAAGCAGATTATTGAGTTTATTCCGGAAAATGTTCGTGCATCTTTCACTCGTGATCGTCATGTGGAAATTCGTCCGGTCAATCCGCAAAATCCATTCCAGCCTCAACCTGAAGCACCGTCTTATGCGCACTATATCCGTACGCATGACCGTATTGCTGCAGAAGTCGATCAGATCTCCTTGCATCAGGCCATTGCTGCTTTCTATTCTGACTTTACCTTGATGACCACGGCGCTTCGTCCACATGGTCTGAGTTATATTTCGCCAAGCTTACAATGTGCCAGTATTGACCATGCCATGTACTTCCATAAACCATTCCGTGCGGATGAATGGATGCTTTACGATATGGATGCCACCCAGAGCGCCAGTTCGCGCGGCCTGAATTTTGGCCGGATGTGGCAGAACGGCGAGCTGGTCTGCAGTACCTCTCAGGAAGGTCTGATCCGCTTACGTGAAATCGAAACACAATAAGTTTGTAGTCTGTCAAAAAGCCGAATCCTAGATTGGGTTTTTTGTTTTTAAGCCGGATGAAAAAGGCCATTTGATGCCATGCTTCAACCATGCGTTTATAAAATATTACTCGATTCTATAGACACTGCATGGCATAGTGCGGCTTAAGATCAATATTAAAAATGCATGAAAAGATGAGCTTAAATACGCAAATTTTAATTGCCGCCGTATTGGGGGTGCTGTTTGGATTTCTATTGACGATATTTCCGCAGACCTCATTTTTTGATATCAGCTTATATGGCATCGGCATCGTCAGCAGTATTTTTATTGGCTTGTTAAAAATGCTGTTAGTGCCGCTGATTTTTAGCTCGATCGTGGTCGGCGTATCCAATCTGCAGGCGGGTGGGCAGCTAAGCCGCACCTGGAAAATTACCCTGATGTGCTGTGTGACCACCACTACCTTGGCACTTATTTTAGGTCTGGCGTGTGCGCATCTGTTTGATGTCGGTAAGGGTGTGGATGTGCTGATGTTCCAGGATGCCATGGCACAACATCAAACACCGGATACGCTGACGCCTTCTTCTTTCTTTACCAACTTTATTCAAAATACCTTGATCAATCCCTTTAAAGCATTTTCGGATGGCAATGTCTTGGCGGTAGTAGTCTTTGCGCTATTTGTTGGTGTGGCACTGGTTGCGGGAGGAGATAAATTTCGTACCGTGCGCAAGCTGAGTCACCAGTTTTTCGAAATCATGATGTTGATGATTGGCTGGGTAATGAAACTGGCACCACTCGGTATTTTTGCCTTATTGGCCAAATTAATTGCCACTGAAGATGTTTCGGTTCTTAGTCGTCTGGCTGAATTCGCTGCGGTAGTCACCGGTACGACGATTTTTCATGGCATCGTGGTCTTGCCTTTATTGCTATGGATTTTCGGCAAGATGGATCCGGTCACGTTCTTTAAAGGCACACGTGCTGCCTTGATTACTGCCTTTGCCACCAGTTCCAGTTCGGCCACCATGCCCCTGTCGATGAAATGCGCACAGGAAAATTTAGGGGTACGCCCACATACCGCAGGCTTTGTAATTCCACTTGGGACCCAGTTAAATATGGATGGTACGGCGCTGTATGAAGCAGCTGCAGCTCTGTTTATTGCCAATTTAATGGGGCTGGATCTGAGTCTGGGGCAGCAACTGGTGGTCTGCGCGACTGCGATGATTGCATCCTTAGGTGCACCGGGGATTCCGAGTGCCGGTATGGTGACTATGATTATGGTCTTGCAATCGGTAGGTTTGCCTGCCGAGGCAATTGCCATTCTGTTGCCGATCGACCGTTTACTGGATACCGTACGTACAGTGGTGAATGTTCAGGGAGATATGATGATCAGCGTGGTGGTGGACCGGCATACGCGTGAACCCGATCTTCAAGCTACAGATAGCTAAAACATTTAAAAAAATAAAAAAAAGCAGGTATTTGACCTGCTTTTTTATTTGTACGTTGAGTTTTAATAAATCAAGAATGATCACAGATCATTTAGGTGATATGGTCTTAATCCGCTGAACGCTTATTCTGATTTAGCTCATCTGCCGCTTTAAGCTCGGATTGATCCTGCTCAAGCAATTCCAGCGGTTCTTCAGCTTCATTTAAATCATGAGTCGATACTTCAGCATGCTCAGAATCAGCTTCACTAAGCTCGAGCTCTTCAAGCGGTTCATCAGATTCATTCAAATCATGCGCTGATGCTTCCGGAATGCTGTCCAGATCATATTCAGATGCTTGATCTAAGGTAAAGTTCAAACGGCCACCCATGACGCTGGCCAGTTCTTCTAAACCTTGTTTGTTCATGGAGGAAAACAGTTGAATCGAGAAATCCAGCTTCATCTTTTTCAATGCCGCTTTGACTTCCTGCAAGGCTTTGGATGCAGGACCACGGTTTAGTTTGTCAGATTTGGTCAATAACACATGCACGAACAACTGGCGGGAATAAGCCCATTCCAGCATCATTACATCAAAGTGTTGCAGGGGATGACGGATATCCATCAACAATACCAGGCCTTGCAAGCTTTGACGGTGAATCAGGTAATTTTCCAGTTCTTTTTGCCAGACCAGTTTCATTTTTTCAGGCACAGCCGCATAACCATAACCGGGTAAGTCGACCAGACGCTGATCCGGATTACCCAGGCTGAAAAAGTTGATCATCTGGGTACGGCCAGGTTTTTTCGATGCACGTGCCAACTGTTTCTGGTTGGTCAGGGCATTAATCGCACTAGACTTACCCGCATTCGAGCGGCCGGCAAAAGCAATTTCATAGCCTGTATCTTCTACACAAAGACTGAGTTTGGGTGCACTCATTAAAAATTCGGCTTTGCGTAGCCAGTTGAGTGCGCGCACAGAATATTCAGTAATGGCAGAATCAACTTTTTTCTCGTAGCTGATCTTTTGCTTAGGCGCATGGGCTGTCTTACTGTTTTTGGATTTTCCTCTGCTGTGGTGCATAACTCAACTTCAATAAATGATCTACAATGAAACATTATAAAGGAAGTCGCACAGGCAAGCGAACTTTGCCGCAAGAATAAGTCACAAGACCTGACCCGGAAGACTTTAAAGATTAATCAGGCCGATCGGAGAATTTGTACTGAAACGCGCATTTCGTGGCCTAATCACATCTTTAAGCACATATTGGTCCAGACTGCTATAAAACTGTTCCACCGCATCATCTAAAATACCTTTTAAACCACAGGTCGGACGTAATACGCAGGGTGGGCTATTGCATTCCACTACATTGCTGTCGCGTTGCAGGATCCGCACAATCTGTCCCAGCTGGAGGTTCAGGCTGGCCGGATTTAAACGTATGCCGCCACCTTTACCACGTGTGGTAATCAGCCACTCCTGTTTCGCCATAAAATGCACGATTTTCATGGCATGATTTTGTGAAACCTGTAATCGCTCGGCAAGTTCTGCAATGGTATAGGGGAGATCACGTGGCTGTGCGACATACATCAGAATCCGAAGCGCATAGTCAGTGAATTTATTGAGTTGCATAACGTCAACAGCTAGAAAATGAAAGAATTGAATGTTAAAAGCTCCACGAATGGAGCTTTTAATCAGAATCTGATGCTAGTCTAAACCGTTTTTGCAATTAAAGCTTGAGCGGGGCAGACACTTCAACTACATCACCAACTTTGTAGTGGTCGATCAGTGTCTGTGCAACCGAGAATGCGGTTGGATTTTCTTCCGCTTTCACAGTAATTTGATATTGCTCGTTTTGCGCCTGATCAAAGCTAAACTGTTGTGGTTGACGAATGTGCTGTTCAGGCACCTGTACACGTACTGAAATATGTTCACCGGCTTCAGCACTTGCAATCGCTGCACCATCTTTAGCTTTAAGTGTAAAGATTTTACCTGCGTCGGTATCATTGACTGCTGCTACTTCAAATTCGCGCCAGCCCGCCCAGCCACCATTTTCAGAAGCTAGGGTGGCATATTTAGATTTTTCCACACCAATCAAAATATCTGCCAGTTGCATATACGCTTCTTTCCAGGCTGCAATCAGGTCTGAGTCCATGGGTACATCTAAAACTTCGCTGATCGAGTGCAACAGATTCTCACCGACAATCGCATATTGATCCGGTTGAATATCCAGGCTGACATGTTTAGTGGTAATGCGTTCGATGGCTTTGGCCAAAACGCCCGGATTGGTAATGTTTTCGGCATAGGCAAGTACTGCGGCAGCCAAGGCACGTGGTTGACGGCCAGTACTTTGATGATCCATGTTGAAGGTGTTTTTCAACTCTGGATGGTTTTTCAGCATGCGGTTATAGAAATACGTGGTAAGTGCTACGCCGTTTTCACGTAAAACAGGAACAGTCGCTTGTACAAGTTCAATATGTTGTGGAGTCATGAGAGCCGTCTACAGGTGTTTTTTAAAAGATGTATTTAAATTACATCTTTTAAAATGGCTTTACAATAGCGCATAGTCATAAAACCATAAAAAAATTATGGGATATAAGAATATCCCATAAAAAGTATGATGATGATCGGAAAAGGAGAGGAATTATTTGCGGCCAAACAGCGAACCCAGTAAGCCGCGCACAATTTTCTGCCCAGTACTCCCGCCCAGGCTGCGGGCAGCACTTTTGGCAAAGGTGCCGACAATATCCTGAGTCAGTTTTTCTCGTTGCTTGGCTGCGCGTTCAGCTTCTTTTTGCTGTTCTCGTGCCAGACGTTCCTGTTCTTTAATTTGCTGCTTGGCAAGAGCTGCTTGTTCCTTGCTTTGTTGTTTGGCAAATTCGGCGGCCTGAGCCTGTTGCTGGCGTTCTGCGACCTTGTTTTGCAGCATTTCGTGGGCGCTGTCCCGATCGACTGGCTGCTCATAAATACCGGCGACAATACTTTGCTGCATGAGAGCCTTGCGTTCTTCAAGCGAGATCGGTGTAAAGGATGAATGCGGCGGCATGACCCAGCCACGCTCTACAATTTGTGGAATGCCCTTTTCATCCAGGCAGCTAATTAGAGCCTCACCTACTGCTAACTCGGTAATCACCTGATCGACTTTAAATTCAGGATTGGCTCGGAAAGTCTCTGCTGCGGTTTTCACTGCTTTTTGATCTTTGGGAGTGAAAGCCCGCAAAGCATGTTGAACCCGATTGCCGAGCTGGCCTAAGACACTTTCAGGCAAGTCCAAAGGATTTTGCGTGACAAAATAAATCCCTACACCTTTCGAGCGAATTAGACGCACCACCTGCTCAATTTTTTCTTTCAGGGCAGGGCTGGCATTATCAAACAAGAGATGGGCTTCATCAAAGAAAAACACCAGTTTAGGTTTGTCCAGATCGCCGACTTCGGGAAGCTGTTCAAACAGCTCAGAGAGCATCCAGAGTAAGAACGTGGCATATAGCTTAGGCGTATTCATCAGCTTGTCAGCCGCCAACAAATTGATATTGCCACGTCCTTGACTATCCGTCTGCAAAAAGTCCATCAGATCCAGCGCCGGCTCGCCAAAAAACTGGTCACCGCCTTGGTCAGCCAGTGCTAACAAATTACGTTGAATCGCACCGAGACTGGCGGGTGAAAGATTGCCATATTCAGCTTTAAAGTCAGCCGCATGCTCAGAGACATAACTCAGCATCGCTTTCAGATCTTTAAAGTCGATCAGCAATAAACCCTGATCATCGGCAATCCGAAACACGGCAGATAAAACGCCTTCCTGGGTGTCATTCAGATTCAGTATTTGCGCCAGCAGCAGCGGGCCAATTTCAGAAATGGTAGTGCGAATCGGATGACCCTGTTCGCCAAATAAATCCCAAAACACCACTGGTGAGGCTGCAAAAGGAATGGACTCGATATTGAGACTTTTAATCCGTTCATCAAACTTGGGGCTGCTTTCACCTGCTTTGGCCAGGCTGGACACATCGCCTTTGGCATCGGCGAGGAATACAGGTACACCAATTCGAGAAAAGCTCTCCGCCAATACTTTTAAAGTCACAGTCTTTCCGGTACCAGTGGCACCTGCAATCAAGCCATGTCGATTGGCAAGTTGGGAATGCAGCACAATATCCTGTGTGGTATCCGCAGTTTTTTTAGCTATAACAATTGGTCTACCCATAGCTTTTCCTGTTATTTATTATTCGTTTTTAAGTTTTTTCATTTGTTCTAGTGCATGCTGAATATCTTGAATCAAATCTTCCGGATATTCCAGTCCAATACAGAAACGAACCAGCAAGCCGTCTTTTAAGTGTGAATGTTCCAGCACACGCATGTCTTTTAAGTTATATAGCATGACCAGACTGACAGGGCCACCCCAACTAAAGCCAAGCTTAAACAGTTTTAAGCTATCACAGAAATTCCGGATATCCTGCATTACGTATGTGCTGTCAAAGATCACGCTGACCAGGCCGGCACTATCACCTTGCTTGCAAATTTCTTTCCAGTACTGATGGCCTGCGCTGTCCGGGTCAGCAGGATGCAGCACCTGTACAAACTCGGCTTGCTGTTGAAGCCATGTCATTAATGCCAGTGCACTTTTCGACTGATGTTCATAGCGAAGTTGCATCGAAGCCAGACTGCGTTGTATCTGTGCCACATCATCACCAGAAACACTAATGCCCTGAATGGCATGTGCGCGGAACAGTTTGTGATGCAGGGCCTTATCTCGCGTAACCACCGAGCCCATCAGAATATCACCCCCGCCGCTTGGATATTTGGTCAGTGCATGTACCGTCATATCTACACTTAAATGCTCTTCACTAAAATCAAAGGCATCAAAAGCCAGACCTGCGCCCCAGGTATTATCCAGCGCAGTAAGAATATTGTGTGCCTGAGCTTTTTTCACTAAACCAGCCAGATCCGGAAATTCCAAGGTGACTGAGCCAGCAGCCTCGAGCCAGATCAGTTTGGCTTTATCTGTAGGCTGAAATGTATCAAGCTCTATGGGATTGTAGACCTTAACCGTAATTCCATAACGCTTTTCCAGATTGCGTAAATGTTCCATGTTTGGACCATAGATATTGTCAGCCACCCAAACCTCATCTCCTTGGCTTAAAAAGCAAGAATTCACGAGATTAATCGCGGATAAACCACTCGGTGCGAGCAGGTGATATAAACCACCTTCGAGCTGTGCGATGTTATCGCCCAGCGTAAAGGTCGTAGGCGTGCCATGCGTGCCATAACTATAGTCATAGTCATCGGTCCAATGGCGATTAAACAGGGCATCGGTATTGTTAAAGATAATCGTCGATGCACGATAGAGGGGAGGCTGAATGGTAGAAATCGCTTGAGGAGCCTTTCGTGGTGCATGAATGAGCGCTGTTTGAGGATTTTTTTTCACGTGAATGCTCTCAAATGTAATCAAATATTACTCTAGCTTAAGAGAATCTGTGACTCACTGCCAGTTACGTTGTGAATTGTTTAAAAACAACAAGTCTTATAAAAAGTTGGCTTCATTTTTGCAAAACCTAAATCTATATAGCTAAAAAAATAGGTTGAGGAGCATGAAGTCGTATTTAAAAGTGCATTATTTTCAGCATATTGCTGGTGAAGGTTTTGGTAGTTGTTATGAATTTTTAAAGCAGCATCAGGCGCACATTACAGCGACTGAATTTTTTGCTTTACCCGTGGATCGACCGCTGGAGATCGAGGCGCTGCCTGCAGTGGAAGAGGTGGATTTGCTGATCATTATGGGGGGAACCATGAGTGTGAATGATGAAGCAAATTTCCCTTGGTTAAAAATAGAAAAACGCTGGTTGCGTCGCTATCTTTCGCATGGCAAACCGGCAATTGGCCTGTGTCTGGGTGGGCAGTTGATTGCAAATGCTTTGGGTGCAGGTGTTAGTCGCAATCCAGAACAGGAATTGGGGTGGACCACGGTGCACAGAGTGGCGAATCTACCAGAGACGTGTTTTAGCCTGCCGGAGCAGTTTAATATTCTGCAATGGCACAATGAAACATTTGAATTGCCTAAAGGGGCAGTCCATCTGGCAGAAAATGAAGCCTGTCGTAATCAGATGTACCAGTTGGGTAGAAATGTATTGGGCTTCCAGTTTCATCCGGAAATTACCCCAGAAACACTCGAATTGTTTTTAGAAAATGAAGGAGAGCTTGCACAATTTTCAGGAAAATATGTGCAAAATTTATTTGAATTAAAAAAAACCACGAAGCAAAAATTTATTGAAGGAAATCAGATATTAAATCGTGCTATAGAATATGTTTTGGCAAAAACTGCCTAATATTTACACAATAAACTATTGTTTTAAGTCATAAATTGAAAACTTGGATAAAACCATAAAAGAGATTTGCTTATGCATTAAACAATGGCTATAATAAGCGACCCTTCAATAGGAAGGGGGTTAACTGCGAATAAAGTAGTTAACTATCGTTACAGTCGTGGCATCGATCATGACCTTAGTGATATTTCACTGCTCTTGACACTTGCCCACATAAAGTGGGGTGAGATGCGTCAAGAGTGATTCTTTATATATTTGGCTTGGAGTTTACTGGTATGTCTAACCAGAGAATTCGTATCCGTCTTAAGTCTTTTGATCATCGCCTGATTGATCAATCAGCTCAAGAAATCGTAGAAACCGCAAAACGTACTGGCGCACAAGTGTGTGGTCCAATTCCAATGCCAACACGCATTGAACGTTTTAACGTTTTAACATCACCACACGTAAACAAAGACGCGCGTGACCAGTACGAAATCCGTACTTACAAGCGTTTGATCGACATCGTTCAACCTACAGACAAAACTGTAGATGCATTGATGAAGTTAGATCTTGCAGCTGGTGTTGATGTTCAGATCGCATTGGGTTAAGGCTTTCGGGTTAATTAACACTCTAAGTTAATTAGGCCGCTTTTTTAGAGGTTTATGCACATGGCTATTGGTTTAGTCGGTCGCAAGTGCGGTATGACACGTATCTTTACAGATGCTGGTGTTTCTGTGCCTGTTACAGTGATTGAGGTTGATCCTAACCGCATCACTCAAATCAAAACGCTTGAAACTGATGGTTATCAAGCGATTCAAATCACTACTGGTGAACGTCGCGAATCTCGCGTAACTAACGCTCAGAAAGGCCACTTCGCGAAAGCGGGTGTTGCAGCTGGTCGTCTAGTTCAAGAATTCCGTGCTACAGAAGCTGATCTTGAAGGTCGTGAAGTTGGTGGTACGCTTACCGTTGAATTGTTCCAGGTTGGTCAAGTTGTTGACGTAACTGGTCAATCTAAAGGTAAAGGTTTCCAAGGTGGTGTTAAGCGTTGGAACTTCCGTACGCAAGATGCAACTCACGGTAACTCAGTTTCTCACCGTGTTTTAGGTTCTACTGGTCAAAACCAGACTCCTGGTCGCGTATTCAAAGGCAAAAAAATGGCTGGCCATTTAGGTGCTGAACGCGTAACTACACAGGGTCTTGAGATCGTTGCTATCGACACAGAACGTTCAGTTCTAGTTGTTAAAGGCGCGGTTCCTGGTGCTACTGGTGGCGACGTAATCGTTCGTCCTACGATCAAGGCCTGAGGGGAAATAACGTGAATTTAAATACTGTTTCCGGCTCTGCTGTTGAATTATCAGAAGTTGCGTTCGGTCGTGAATTTAATGAAGCTCTTGTTCACCAAGTGGTTACAGCTTATTTAGCTGGTGGCCGTCAAGGTTCAAAAGCTCAGAAATCACGTGCAGACGTTTCTGGCGGTGGTCGCAAGCCATTCCGTCAAAAAGGTACTGGCCGCGCTCGTGCTGGTTCTATTCGTAGCCCAATCTGGGTTGGCGGTGGTAAAACTTTTGCTGCTCGTCCACAAGACTGGTCTCAAAAAGTAAACCGTAAAATGTACCGCGGTGCTATGCAATGCATCCTGGCTGAACTTGTTCGTCAAGATCGCCTAGTTTTAGTTGAAGAGTTTGCTGTTGCGGCTCCAAAAACTAAAGAATTGCTTGCAAAACTTAACGACTTGAATGCGACTCGCGCATTGATCGTTACTGATGCTGTTGATGAGAACCTGTATCTTGCTGCGCGCAACATTCCACACGTTGATGTGGTTGATGCTGCTGCAATCGATCCGGTTAGCTTGATTGCGTTCGACAAAGTTGTTATGTCTGTAGCTGCTGCTAAGAAAATTGAGGTAGAACTCGGATGAACAACGAACGTATCTATCAAGTCCTGCAAGGACCTGTATTCTCAGAAAAAGCACAAGTTTTAGGTGAAACTGCTGGTGTTCAAGTGTTTAAAGTTGCATTAAATGCAAACAAGCTTGAAATCAAAAAAGCAGTGGAACAACTCTTTGGTGTGGAAGTTGTTAAAGTTAACACTACTATCACTAAAGGTAAGTCTAAACGCTTTGGTAAAACATTAGGACGTCGTTCTGATGTTAAAAAAGCATACGTCACCCTGAAAGCTGGCCAAGATGTTGAAATGGCTGACTTGGGCGATACCGCTGAAAGCACAGCGGAATAAGGACGAGAATTATGCCTATTCAAAAATGTAAGCCAACGTCTCCAGGACGTCGCTTTGTAGAGAAAGTGGTTCACGATCACCTTCACAAAGGCGCACCATACTCTCCGTTGGTTGAAGCTAAAAAACGTACTGGCGGCCGTAATAACAACGGTCACATCACGACTCGTCACGTTGGTGGCGGTCACAAGCAGCACTACCGTCTAGTTGACTTTAAACGTAACAAAGATGGTATTCCTGCAACTGTAGAGCGTATCGAATACGATCCTAACCGTACTGCACACATTGCACTTGTATTGTATGCTGACGGTGAGCGTCGTTATATCATCGCTCCTAAAGGCCTTCGCGCTGGCGATAAAGTACAGTCTGGTAACGATGCTCCAATTCGTCCAGGTAACTGCTTGCCGCTTCGCAACATGCCTATCGGTTCTACTCTTCACAACATCGAACTTAAAATCGGTAAAGGCGCGCAGTTAGCTCGTTCAGCTGGTACTTCAGTTCAGCTGTTGGGTCGTGACGGTTCTTACGCTATCGTTCGTCTGCGTTCAGGCGAGATGCGTAAAATTCACGTTGAATGCCGTGCTGTGTTAGGTGAAGTATCTAACTCAGAAAGCAACCTTCGTTCACTAGGTAAAGCTGGTGCATCACGCTGGCGTGGTGTTCGTCCTACCGTTCGTGGTATGGCGATGAACCCAGTTGACCATCCACATGGTGGTGGTGAAGGGCGTAACAAAGGTATTCAACCTGTAAGCCCATGGGGTCAAAAAGCTAAAGGGTACAAGACACGTACCAATAAGCGTACGACTAAGATGATTATTCGCGACCGTCGCGTTAAGTAACAAGTAAAGGAATCTGACAATGCCTCGTTCTCTGAAAAAAGGCCCATTCGTCGATGCGCACTTGTTCGCTAAGGTTGAAGCGGCTATCGCGGCTAATAACCGTAAGCCGATCAAAACTTGGTCGCGTCGTTCGATGATCCTCCCGGATTTTGTTGGTTTAACAATTTCTGTACACAATGGCCGTAACCACGTTCCTGTGATCGTTTCTGAGCACATGGTTGGTCACAAGCTTGGTGAATTTGCACCAACTCGTACCTATCGCGGTCACGGTGTTGACAAGAAATCTAAACGTTAATGGGTGCTATGATGGAAGTAACTGCTAAATTACGCGGTGCCGCTATCTCGGCACAAAAAGCTCGTTTGGTTGCAGATCTTATCCGCGGCAAATCTGTTGCGCACGCTCTTAACATCCTTAACTTCAGCAACAAAAAAGCTGCAGTTCTAGTTAAGAAAGCGTTGGAATCTGCGATTGCAAACGCTGAACACAATAACAGTTTAGATGTAGACGACCTTAAAGTTTCTACGATCTACGTTGATGAAGGCATGAGCCTGAAACGTATTATGCCACGTGCTAAAGGCCGTGCAGATCGTATTACTAAGCGTACTTGTCACATCACCGTTAAGGTAGGGGTTTGATATGGGTCAGAAGGTTCATCCAATCGGTATCCGCCTAGGTGTTGTGAAACGTCATAACGCTAACTGGTATGCGAATCCGAAACAATACGCTGAATACTTGCTTAAAGATCTTCAAGTTCGTGAGTTTTTGATCAAAAAACTTAAAAACGCGATGATCAGCAACATTCTTATCGAACGCCCTACAGGCGCTGCTAAAGTAACTATTAGCACTGCTCGTCCAGGTATCGTAATCGGTAAAAAAGGCGAAGATATTGAGAAACTACAACGCGAATTGACATCTATCATGGGTGTTCCTGCGCAAGTAAGTATCAATGAAATTGATCGTCCAGACTTAGACGCGCGTCTAGTTGCTGAAGCTATCGCTTCTCAATTAGAAAAACGTGTAATGTTCCGTCGTGCTATGAAGCGTGCGGTACAAAACACAATGCGTGCTGGTGCTAAAGGTATCAAAGTAGAAGTTTCAGGCCGTTTAGGTGGTGCTGAGATTGCTCGTACTGAGTGGTATCGTGAAGGTCGTGTACCTCTACATACGCTTCGTGCAGATATCGACTATGCGACTATGCGTGCTGAGACTACTTACGGTACGATCGGTGTTAAAGTTTGGATCTTCCGTGGTGAGATCTTGGGCGGCATGAAACAAGTCATGAACCCAGCTCCAGCTGAAGAACGTCCAGCTAAACGCGGTCGTGGTCGTGGTGAAGGTCAAGAGCGTCGTGGTCGTCGCAATGATCGTTCTGCTGAAAAAGGAGAATAATCCATGTTGCAACCTAAGCGTACTAAATTCCGTAAAGTGCAGAAAGGCCGTAACACTGGTCTAGCACACCGCGGTAGCACAGTATCTTTCGGTACTATTGCACTTAAATCAGTTGAACGTGGTCAAATGACTGCGCGTCAAATTGAAGCAGCGCGTCGTACAATTAGCCGTCGTATTAAGCGTGGTGGTAAGATCTTTATCCGTGTATTCCCGGACAAACCGATTACTTCTAAGCCTCTTGAAGTGCGTATGGGTAAAGGTAAAGGTTCTGTGGAATATTGGGTTTGCCAAATCAAACCAGGTAAAGTCTTGTACGAAATTGATGGTGTTAACGAAGAATTGGCTCGCGAAGCGTTTACGCTTGCAGCAGCTAAACTTCCGTTTAAAACCGCTATCGTGACTCGGACGGTAATGTAATGAAAACTAAAGATCTACGTGAAAAGTCGGTAGAAGAGTTGACAGCTTTGCTTGATGAGCAACAGCTTAACCAATTCCGTCTTCGTATGGCGAAAGCAACTGGTCAATTGGGTAAATCGCATGAAGTTGCACTTACTCGTCAGACTATTGCTCGTATTAAGACCCTCCTTACCGAAAAACAGGGGAACGGACAATGAGTGATAAAACAGTCCGCACGTTAACTGGCAAAGTTGTAAGCGACAAGATGGATAAATCTATCGTTGTTCTTATTGAACGCCAAGTTCAACACCCGTTGTATGGCAAATTAATCCGCCGTTCAACAAAATTACATGCTCATGATGAGAACAACACAGCTAAAGCTGGTGATGTTGTAACCATTAAAGAAAGCCGCCCAATTTCTAAAACTAAGTCTTGGACTCTAGTTGAAGTTGTTGAAGCAGCTGCTGAGTAATTAACGTTCTTGTTGCATCATCGGTCAATTTCGAGTACTCTTTGAGCCTTTCGAAATTTCGACCGGTGTTGCTCGGTTTTGGAGTAGGGCAATGATTCAGACCGAAACTATGCTCGACGTAGCAGACAACAGTGGTGCACGCCGCGTACAATGTATTAAAGTACTTGGTGGCTCGCATCGTCGTTATGCTTCTGTTGGCGACATTATTAAAGTTACTGTAAAAGAAGCAATTCCACGCGCACGTGTTAAAAAAGGTGACGTGATGAATGCGGTTGTGGTTCGTACAAAATTCGGTATCCGTCGTGCAGACGGTTCAGTGATTCGTTTCGACGATAACGCTGCTGTTATTTTGAACAACAACAAAGCGCCGATTGCAACTCGTATTTTCGGACCAGTGACTCGTGAACTTCGTACTGAACAGTTCATGAAAATTATTTCATTGGCTCCTGAAGTTCTATAAGAGGCGATCATGGCTAAGATTAAAAAAGGCGATCAAGTAATTGTGATCGCAGGTAAAGAAAAAGGCAAACAGGGTACTGTTCTGTCTGTTTCTAATGACCGTGTTAAGGTTGAAGGCCTTAACTTGGTGAAGAAGCATCAGAAGCCGAACCGTGCTACAGGCGCTGAAGGTAGCGTTGTAACTCAGGAAGCTTCGCTTCATATTTCAAACGTGGCAGTTTTTAATGCTACAACCCAAAAGGCTGACCGTGTTGGTTACCAAGTGATTGATGGCGTGAAAACTCGCGTATTCAAATCAAATGGTGAATCAGTGGCGGTAGCGAAGTAATAGGTTGATATAGGCCATGGCCAGACTTAAAACACGTTACAACGACGAACTTAAAGCTCAATTACAAGAAGTATTGGGTGTTAAGAATGTGATGGAGATTCCTCGCATCACTAAAATCACGATCAACATGGGTGTTGGCGCAGCTGCTGCTGACAAAAAACTCCTTGATGGTGCTCTTTCAGATATGCAAGCTATCGCTGGTCAAAAACCAGTACTTACGTTAGCTCGTAAATCAATCGCTGGTTTTAAAATCCGTGATGGTTGGCCGATCGGTTGTAAAGTTACTTTACGCGGCGAACGTATGTACGAATTCTTGGACCGTTTGATCTCGATTGCGATCCCTCGTATCCGTGACTTCCGTGGTTTCTCTGCGAAATCATTCGACGGTCGTGGTAACTACTCAATGGGTCTTAAGGAGCAAATCATGTTCCCTGAAATCGATTTTGACAAGATTGATCGTATTCGTGGTATGGATATTACCATTACTACGACTGCTCGCACCGATGACGAAGGCCGTGCGCTTATGCGTGCATTCGGCTTCCCGTTCAAATAAGAGGTCGATATGGCTAAGAAAGGTATGATTAATCGCGAATTGAAACGCGAAGCTACTGTTGCTAAATACGCTGCAAAACGTGCTGAATTAAAAGCTGTTATTGCAAACGTAAATGCATCAGACGAAGAACGTTTCGAAGCGATGATGAAATTACAAGCATTACCACGTAATGCATCTCCAGTACGTCTACGTAACCGTTGTGGTTTAACTGGTCGTCCTCATGGTTACTTCCGTAAGTTCGGTTTAAGCCGTAACAAATTACGTGAAACAGTAATGCAAGGTGATGTACCTGGCGTTGTTAAGGCAAGCTGGTAAGGAGCACTATAGATGAGTATGCAAGATACCGTTGCCGACATGCTAACACGTGTTCGTAACGCACAAATGGCAAAGAAACAAACTGTTTCTATGCCTAATTCTAAGTTGAAGGTAGCAATTGCTAACTTACTTCAACAAGAAGGTTATATTTCAAACGTAGAAGTTGCGGATGCTGAAGGCAAACCAACTCTTACTTTGACTTTAAAGTATTTCGAAGGCAAACCAGTTATCGAAACTGTGAAGCGCGTAAGCCGTCCAGGTCTACGTCAGTATCGCGGTAAAGATGCACTTCCGAGCGTTAAGCAAGGTTTAGGTATTGCAATTGTTTCTACAAGCAAAGGCATCATGACTGATCGCGCTGCACGTGCTGCAGGCGTTGGTGGTGAAGTTATTGCTTTTGTTTCTTAATAGGTGATTCCTCATGTCTCGTGTGGCTAAAGCCCCAGTAACTGTACCTAACGGTGTAACAGTTACTCAGAACGGCCGGCAGGTCGAAGTGAAAGGCACTAAAGGTACATTGTCTTTCAACCTGCATGCGCTGGTCGAGCTTAAACAGGAAGACGGTATTCTAGCTATTGCTCCAGTACAAGAGTCGAAAGACGCTTGGATGCAAGCTGGTACTGCTCGCGCTGTGCTTAACAACCTTGTAAAAGGTGTTAGCGAAGGTTTCGAACGTAAGTTACAGCTTATCGGTGTTGGTTATAAAGCTGCGGTTAAAGGTGACGTTGTTCATCTTAACCTTGGTTTCTCTCACCCGATCGATTATGCACTTCCTGCAGGTGTAACTGCTGAAACTCCAACTGCAACTGAAATCATTCTTAAGTCTGCTGATAAAGCAGCTTTAGGACAGGTTGCTGCAGATATCCGTGGTTACCGTCCACCAGAGCCATATAAAGGCAAAGGTGTTCGTTATTCTGACGAAGTTGTACTTCGTAAAGAAGCTAAGAAGAAATAAGGCGCGAGGTTCTTATGAACGAAAAGAAACAATCCCGTTTGCGTCGTGCGAAAAGCACACGCTTGCACATCCGTGCATTGGGTGCGACTCGTTTGTGTGTAAACCGCACTCCGCGTCACATCTATGCTCAAGTTATCTCTGCAGATGGTGGCAAAGTATTAGCGCAAGCTTCTACTTTAGACGCTACTCTACGTGCGGGTACAACTGGTAACGTTGAAGCAGCTCAAAAAGTAGGTGCTTTAATCGCAGAACGCGCTAAAGCAGCTGGTGTTACTAAAGTTGCATTTGACCGTTCTGGTTTTAAATATCATGGTCGTATCAAAGCCTTGGCTGATGCTGCTCGTGAAAACGGCTTGGAGTTCTAATCATGGCTAAAGTTGAACAAAACGAAGGTCTTGTTGAAAAGCTGGTTGCCGTTGATCGTGTAGCCAAAGTTGTTAAGGGTGGTCGTATCTTCTCTTTCACAGCATTAACTGTTGTGGGTGATGGTAATGGTCGCGTAGGTTTTGGTCGTGGTAAAGCACGTGAAGTTCCAGCTGCTATCTCTAAAGCACTTGAAGCTGCTCGTCGCAATATGATTACTGTTGACCTTGTTGATGGTACGTTACAGCACCCAATTCATGCACGTCACGGCGCTAGCCGCGTATTCATGCAGCCTGCCTCTGAAGGTACAGGTGTAATTGCTGGTGGCGCTATGCGTGCAGTTCTAGAAGCTGTAGGCGTACGTAACGTGTTGACTAAATGCCGTGGTTCTACTAACGCTGCTAACGTAGTAAACGCAACTTTCAATGGTTTGCGTGATATGACTACTCCTGAAAAGGTTGCTGCGAAACGTGGTCTTTCAGTAGAACAAATTCAAGGGTAATCAATCATGAAAACGATTAAAGTTACCCAGACTAAATCTGCATCGCACCGCTTGAAAAATCACAAGCTTAGCCTGCAAGGTTTAGGTCTGCGTCGTATTGGTCATACTGTAGAAGTGTTAGACACACCTTCTAACCGTGGTATGATCAACCAAGTCTACTATATGGTTAGTGTAGAGGAATAAGCCATGACTCTGCGTTTAAATACAATTGCACCTGCAGAAGGTGCTAAACGTGATAACCTTCGTTTAGGCCGTGGTATCGGTTCTGGCGTTGGTAAGACCGGTGGCCGTGGTGTCAAAGGTCAAAACTCACGTAAGAGCGGTGGTACTCGTCCAGGTTTCGAAGGCGGTCAAACAGCACTTTACCGTCGTTTGCCTAAATTCGGCTTCACTAGCCAATTGGCTTTGAAAACTGCTGAAGTACGTTTATCTGAGCTTGCTAAAGTTGAAGGCGACATCGTGTCTCTTGAAACTTTAAAAGCTGCGAACGTTGTACGTAAAGACATGATCCGTGCTCGTATCGTACTTTCTGGTGAAATTACTCGTGCATTCACTGTTCAAGGTGTTGCATTGACTAAAGGCGCTAAAGCTGCTGTTGAAGCTGCTGGCGGCAAAGTCGAGGAGTAATCCCCAGTGTCTATGACTCCTAGTTCTTCAGGTCATGTCAACATGATGAAAGGCCAACCATTTCATGTGAAATACCGTGAAATTATTCGTCGAATGATGTTTCTCATTGGTGCGTTGTTGGTGTTTCGACTAGGAGCGCATATTCCAGTACCAGGCATCAATAATGCTGCGTTAGAAAACTTGTTTAATGCAAACCAAGGTACCATCCTTGGTTTGTTTAACATGTTTTCTGGTGGTGCATTAGAACGAATGTCTATTCTTGCTCTCGGGATCATGCCATACATCTCTGCGTCGATTATCGTGCAGTTGATGTCAACTGTGGTTCCTTCGCTGGAAGCTTTAAAGAAAGAAGGCGAGCAAGGCAAACGTAAAATTAATCAATACACACGACAAGGTACATTATTCTTAGCGCTGGTACAGGCGATAGGTATGTGTGCAGGCCTGATCAGTCAGGGGATTACCCTGAATACTGGTTTGGCTTTTTATGTTCCTGCAGTAACCTCACTGGTTGCGGGGACCATGTTCTTGATGTGGTTGGGTGAACAGATTACCGAGCGTGGGGTGGGAAATGGTATTTCCATGATCATCTTCGCGGGTATTGTTGCCGGATTGCCTAATCTGATTATGCAATCTTTCTCCTCTGTAGATAATGGCCAGACCAGCCTGATTGGCTTGGTAATTTTTGGTTTGTTATCTCTGGGTGTTTTGGCAGCGATCGTGTTTATTGAGAAAGCGCAGCGTCGTATTCCGGTAAACTATGCTCAAAAACAACAAGGTCGTCGTGTATTTACTGCACAGCAGACACATTTGCCATTAAAAATTAATATGGCGGGTGTGATTCCGGCAATTTTTGCCAGCTCATTACTTTTGTTCCCTGCGAGCTTAGGGCAGTGGGTGGGTAGTGCAGATCCAAATGCTGGATTTATTAAGCGTAGCCTGCAAGATGTAGCATTGGTATTGTCGCCTGGTCAGCCGTTGTATTTGGTGCTCTTTGGTGCGTTAATTATCTTTTTCTGTTACTTCTATACAGCACTGGTATTTAGTCCTAAAGAAGTGTCAGAGAACTTGAAACGCAGCGGAGCTTACGTGCCTGGTATACGTCCAGGTGAGCAAACTGCTCGTTACTTAGATCATATTCTCAATCGTTTGACCTTTATTGGCGCGATTTACATCGCAGTCATTTGTTTGATGCCGATGGTATTGCAAAGTTCATTTGGTATTCCATTCTATTTGGGTGGTACCTCTTTGCTGATTGTTGTGGTGGTAGTGATGGACTTTATGGCTCAGCTGCAATCACACCTCACTTCGCACCAATACGATAATCAAACGTTAATGAGAAAAACGACTGCTCATCCTAAGGGATAAGCGCACTTGAGGTTTCATCATGAAAGTACAAGCTTCTGTTAAGAAAATTTGTGGTAGCTGTAAAGTTATCCGTCGTAATGGGGTTATCCGCGTAATTTGTAGCGCAGAACCTCGTCATAAGCAGCGTCAAGGTTAATCTGATTAAGACCTGTTGATTTCTGTAGGCGAATTAGGTTATTATCCGCCCCTCAAGATTTTTGTGGGGCGGTTGATTATCTACTGCCTTTTTGGAGAAAATTGAATGGCTCGTATTGCCGGTGTAAACATTCCGGATAACAAGCACGCTGTTATCTCTCTAACGTATATCTTTGGTATTGGTCGCCATACTTCAAAAGCTATCTTAGCTGCTGCTGGTATTGCTCCAACTACTAAGATCCGTGAATTAGATGACGCTCAGCTTGATGCGATTCGTGCAGAAGTTGCTAAGGTTCCGACCGAAGGTGATTTACGTCGCGAAATTTCCATGAACATTAAACGTTTAATGGATTTAGGCTGCTACCGCGGTCTTCGTCATCGTCGCAGCTTGCCTGTCCGCGGTCAACGCACCAAAACTAACGCTCGTACCCGTAAAGGTCCGCGCAAACCTATTAAGAAATAAGATTTCTGGAAGCTAAAAGATGGCTAAAGATACTCGCGCACGCAAGAAGGTCACTCGTACCGTCTCTGAAGGTGTCGCACACATTCACGCTTCTTTTAATAACACCATTGTGACTATTACCGATCGTCAAGGTAATGCACTGGCTTGGGCCACTTCAGGTGGACAAGGCTTCCGTGGATCACGTAAATCAACTCCGTTCGCTGCTCAGGTAGCTGCTGAAGTTGCTGGTAAAGCTGCTTTAGACTACGGTTTGAAAAACTTGGACGTCCTTGTAAAAGGTCCTGGTCCTGGTCGTGAATCTGCGGTTCGTGCTTTAGGTGCAGTGGGTTATAAAATTAACAGCATTACCGATGTGACGCCAATCCCGCACAACGGTTGCCGTCCACCTAAAAAACGTCGCGTGTAAGGAGAAACATTCATGGCTCGTTATATTGGTCCAAAATGCAAACTCTCTCGTCGCGAAGGGACAGACCTGCAACTTAAATCAGGCGTTAAACCGTTTGATGTTAAGACAAAAAAACATGCGAAAGTTCCTGGCCAACACGGCGGGGCTCGTGGTGGTAAACAATCTGAGTACTCACTACAATTACGTGAAAAACAAAAAGTACGTCGCATGTACGGTGTTTTAGAGCGTCAATTTAGTAACTACTATAAAGAAGCTGCTCGTGTTAAAGGCGCAACTGGTGAAAACCTGTTGAAGCTACTTGAAAGCCGTCTTGATAACGTTGTTTATCGTATGGGTTTCGGTTCTACTCGTGCAGAAGCTCGTCAGTTAGTATCTCACCGTAGCATCACTTTGAATGGCCGTCGTGTTAACATTGCGTCTATCCAAGTTAAAGCGGGTGATGTGATCGCAGTTCACGAAGGCGCTAAGCAACAATTACGTATCAAAAACGCAATTGAATTAGCTACTCAACGTGGCATGCCTTCTTGGATGGAAATTGACCATTCTAAATTAGAAGGTACGTTCAAAGCTGCACCGGATCGTTCTGATTTACCTGCTGAAATCAACGAAAGCTTGATTGTAGAATTGTATTCTAAATAATCCTTGAGGAAGCAATATGACGCGTACTGCAAATGAGTTTCTAACTCCGCAAGCGATCAAGGTCGAAGCGGCAAGCGGGACCTCGGCAAAAGTTATTCTAGAACCATTAGAGCGTGGCTTTGGTCATACTCTTGGTAATGCTTTACGTCGCATCCTTCTTTCTTCTCTACCTGGCGCAGCTGTGGTAGAAGTTGAGATTGAAGGGGTCGAGCACGAGTACAGTACTTTGGAAGGCTTGCAGCAGGACATCGTCGAGCTCTTGCTGAACCTAAAAGGATTGTCGATTAAGCTGTTCGATCAAAATGAAGCTTATTTAACATTAGAGAAACAAGGTGCAGGCGACGTAACTGCGGCTGACCTTCGTTTACCTCATAATGTTGAAGTGGTTAACCCTGAACATTTGATCGGTACTTTAAGTGCCTCAGGCTCATTGAAAATGCGTCTGAAAGTGGCTCAAGGTCGTGGCTACGAGACTTCTGATTCACGCTTCCCTGAAGGCGAAACTCGCCCAGTGGGTCGCTTGCAGTTAGATGCGTCTTACAGCCCAATCAAACGTGTTTCATACACCGTGGAAAACGCGCGTGTAGAACAACGTACTGACCTTGATAAACTGATCATTGATCTTGAAACTAACGGTACTGTAGATCCTGAAGAAGCGATCCGCAAAGCTGCAACTATTTTGCAGCAACAAATTGCGATCTTCGTTGACCTTCAGAAAGATCAAGCACCTGTTGCTCAAGAGCCTCGTGAAGAAGTTGACCCAATCTTGCTTCGCCCAGTAGATGATCTAGAGCTAACTGTTCGTTCTGCTAACTGTTTGAAAGCAGAAAACATTTACTACATTGGTGATCTTGTACAGCGTACCGAAGTTGAGTTGCTTAAAACTCCTAACTTGGGTAAAAAATCGCTTACTGAGATCAAAGATGTTCTGGCTTCTAAAGGCTTACAACTCGGCATGCGTTTAGAGAACTGGCCACCGGCTAGTCTCCGTATGGACGATCGTTTCGCCTATCGTAGCCGTTAATTAAGTAGGACTATCACCATGCGTCATCGTAATAGTGGTGTGAAATTAGGCCGTACAAGCAGTCATCGTAAAGCGATGTTCCAAAACATGGCTAACTCTTTGTTCGAGCACGAGTTGATCAAAACAACTGTGCCTAAAGCAAAAGAGTTACGTCGTGTAGCTGAGCCTTTAATCACTTTAGCTAAAAACGATACAGTAGCAAACCGTCGTTTGGCGTTTGCTCGTACTCGTTCAGCAGCAACTGTTGGTAAATTATTTACCGTTCTTGGCCCTCGTTACAAAGAGCGTAACGGCGGTTATCTACGTGTTCTTAAAGCGGGCTTCCGTGCAGGTGATGCTGCACCGATGGCTTACGTTGAGCTAGTAGATCGCGAAGTTAACTAATTTCGTGAAGAATAACGTAAGTTGTTCGAAAAGGTCGGTTGAATAAACCGGCCTTTTTTAATGCCTGTATATTTTAATTTAAAGTGATTGAGTTCAACATAACTGATCTGGCCTGAAAAGATAAAAAAATAGTGGCTTTTTAATGAACTTGACATTGTGTATTGTCAGTTTTGTGATTTAATAAAAACAGATAGCATCGCTTAGGTAAAAGAACAACATGGAAAAGCAGGTAGATATTTTAATTGTGGGTGCAGGGATCTCGGGGATTGGTCTAGCAGCACATCTTTCTAAACATTGTCCGCAACGCTCTTTTGAGATTATTGAACGCCGCGAAAGTATTGGTGGAACTTGGGATCTGTTTAAATATCCGGGAATCCGTTCTGATTCGGATATGTCGACTTTTGGTTTTAATTTCAAACCCTGGAAGAAAGAAAGCGTGCTTGCCGATGGCGCATCCATCAAAAATTATCTGGCTGAAGTGGTAGAAGAGTTTAAACTTCAGCCAAAAACCCATTTCCAGCATCGGGTTCTGAGTGCTAATTATGATTCTGCCACCTGCAAATGGTCAGTAGAGATTGTGGACGCACAGGGTAAGACGCAGATCTGGATCGCCAACTTTATACTGGGTTGTACCGGTTATTATAATTATGATCAGGGTTTTCAGCCGGAGTTTCCAAATCAAACTGCATTCAAAGGTGAGTTTATTCATCCGCAACATTGGCCGGAAAATTTAAACTATAAAGGCAAAAAGGTGGTCATTATTGGTAGTGGTGCGACCGCGATTACCTTGGTTCCTGCGATGGTCAAAGGTGGAGCAGGTCATGTGACCATGTTGCAGCGTTCACCGACTTATATTGCCTCTGTGCCTTCGGTCGATTTTATTTATTCAAAAATGCGTAAATATCTGCCTGAGGAGGTCGCCTACAAGCTGACACGTGCGCGTAATATCGGCATGCAGCGCGGGATTTATGCTTTGGCACAGAAACAGCCAAAATTATTAAAATCACTTTTGCTTAAATCGGTGCAATTCCAGCTGAAAGGTAAAGTGGACATGAAGCACTTTACCCCGAATTATGAACCTTGGGATCAGCGTCTCTGTGTGGTGCCGGATGGGGATCTGTTTGAAATTTTACGTGAAGGGCAGGCATCGGTTGCAACGGATCAGATAGAAACCTTGACCGAAACTGGAATTCAGCTGAAATCAGGTCAACATCTGGATGCTGATATTATTGTTTCTGCAACGGGTCTGAATATTCAAATCCTCGGCGGGATTCAGGCGACGATGGATGGTCAGCCTATCGATACCTCACAGCATATGCTGTATAGAGGCATCATGGTCAGTGATATACCAAATATGGCGCTGATTATTGGCTATATTAATGCCTCCTGGACACTTAAAGTCGATATTGCAGCTGAGTATATTTGCCGTTTGTTGAACTATATGGATCAGCAAGGTTATGCGCAGGTGATTCCTCAGGGAGATCAGAGCGAATTGCTTCAGGATACCGTCATGGGTAGTCTCAGTTCGGGTTATATTGCCCGTGCTGCGGATGTGATGCCAAAGCAGGGTAAACATGCTCCGTGGAAAGTCAGCAATAATTATCTCGCAGACCGCAAGGAACTCAAACAGGCTTCCTTTGAAGATGGGGTGCTGAAATTTAGAAAAAACAGCAATGCTTTAAAGCATAAACCGCGTCTGGTTTCTTAAAGTTATATTTTTGCATACAGAAAAAGGAGTCCTAAGAGACTCCTTTTTTATGAATCCATTTTAAAGTGAACGGGCGATGAGTTCTTTCATGATTTCATTGGTACCCGCATAAATCCGATTGGCACGGTTGTCGATATAGGCACGGGCAATCGGATATTCCAGCATATAACCATAGCCGCCATGCAATTGCAGACATTCATCTACGACTTTGCTGTACATTTCTGAAATCTTGTATTTGGCCGCAGCAGCGGCATCTACGCCCAGTTCGTGATTGAGTTGCAGCTGCATACAGCGATCCAGATAAGTGCGGCACACATCGATCTCGGTACGTAGTTCTGCCAGTTTAAAACGGGTATTTTGAAAATGGCTGATGCTCTTGCCAAATGCCTGACGTTCCTTGGTATATTTCACTGTATGGGCAAAAGCGGCTTCAGCGCCTGCCTGACAGATAATCGCCACAATCAGGCGTTCCCAAGCCAGTTCTTTCATCAGCATCATAAAGCCCATGCCTTCCAGACCGAGCAGGTTTTCTGTGGGTACCCGAACATTGTCAAAGAAGAGTTCGCAGGTATCCTGACCTTTCATGCCAATTTTATTCAGCGGCTTGCCTTTACTAAATCCGGCACGCTCTGCTTCGACCATAATCAATGAAAGATTGGCTGAACCTTTGTCATTATTGCCGGTTTTACAGACCACAATCGCCATGTCACAGAGATAGCCATTGGTAATAAAGATTTTGGAACCACTAATCACATAGTCATCGCCATCGAGTACTGCCGAGGTACGCACTGCTTGCAGGTCAGAGCCAGTTCCCGGTTCGGTCATGGCAATCGCGGTGACGACCTCTCCAGACGCCATTTTCGGTAACCATTGTTGTTTTTGAGCTTCATTACCAAAATTCAGCAGATAATTGGCAACAATATCTGAATGCAATGAAAATCCAGTCGCTGAATCTCCGGCATAGGCCTGTTCCTCAATCAAAATCATGCTATACAGCCGGTCTACGCCAGAGCCGCCATATTCTTCGGGCATGGTAGCGCAGAGCAATCCAAGCTCACCGGCTTTATTCCACAGCTCTCGATCTACATGCTGTTGACTTTCATAACGCTCGGTATATGGAATGACTTCTTTCTCATAAAATTTACTTACCGTCTCGCGAAAAGCCTCATGTCCGGTAGTAAAGAGTTGGCGCGGCAGCATCGGGGCAAGTGGACGAATGGCTGCAGATTGCATCTTGTTATTCCTTATTTTGATCTGTTTGGTTTAAAGTTAGGCCAAGCCAGGATCGGCAGCAATGAGCGAAATGTTCAAATGAGCTAAATCTGCTGATGCTTTTGGTCATTTCTCTGAAATCCCTCGAAATTCAGCAGGCGCTTCAGGTAAACTGTCCGGGTTTATAACGAGTTGGGGAAATTCGATGACTGATGACATCAGCTTAGAAGAGCGCAAAGTGATTTATCGTGCGCGTCGTGGTCTAAAAGAACTGGATGTATATTTTGATCCCTACGTAAAAAACCATTACCTGAATGCTGAGCCTTTCGAAAAACAGATGTTTGCAGAACTGGTTGAGCAGGAAGACCCGGATTTGCTGGACTGGTTTATGGAAGTGTCTGAGCCGCCGCGTCCTGAACTAAAAGATTTTATCAAGAAGCTTAAATTTTACGTTCATGGATAATCGTTGCTTCAAGCTGAAACGCAGTCTGTGTGCATTGGCGTTTCAGCTTTTTATTTTTGCACTGCTGATGTATCTGTTGTATCAGTTATTACCGATTGCACTTTGGGCAGTGTGCGCTGTCATAGGCCTGGTGATTTATCAGCTGTTTTACCGCAAGACACCACAGATTGAACAGTTTGAATATCTGGATGGACGTGAATGGTCATTGACCGCTAAAGCACGATCAACCCGTCGGGTATGTATTAGTCACGTGATTGATCATCAGGCGTATATTGTGGTGTATTTCCAGCATGCCAAGGCGCGACCTCTGCTGATCTGGTGTGATCAATTGCCCTTCAAACAATGGAAGTCCTTAAAATTATTGACTAAATTAATTTAGTTGTAAGACAAATACATTTTAATGATTTGATTAAAATGCACATAAAACAAATATTTAGATCAACTTCCTATTTTTATTGTCAGACAAAAATTACGGTTAATCTATGACTTAGAGAAATTGTCTGACAATTTATTCCCTATGTTTTATTTTTAGCCTGTACATTTAACTCACCAACAGCAACTACGGGATACCTTACTGGAATTTCCAGTGTGGATGTTTCTGATCGTAGCGATTGTTTTGGCTCTGGTAATCGGACGACTCGGGACGGTACTGAAGGATAAATTTTCATCTTAATCAAGCAGGGTTTTATCATTTTTCTGCTTGTACAGTTAATAAGTAGCATGTGCTGAACCGTCGCAATGCTACTTTTTTTTGCCCAAAATTTGGGATTCTCCTAAATACAGTCAATTGCAGCGCGGCCATTTAATGGCAAAGTGTCTCGTCTAAATTAGAGTAAATACTCTTTTATTCACAAAATGCTTCTGATATCTTTAGCAGAAAGATGGACATAATCACAATTATAGAGGACAGGAAAATGTCAGGCGTCCGTAAAATATGCCAAGGTATGGCGACCATTGCAATAACAACAACAGTTTTGACAGGGTGTTCTCAGGTCATTAAAACCGGTGCCAATGTTGCACTGGGTTTCACCGAAAACCATATTGTCCCGCCGATTTTAGCGATGGATGATGCTGAAATGGTGTGTAATTCAGGGAATTCTTTAACGCCGGCCATTATGGCGACCAAAGAAATGGGGGCGGATCCAACGCGGGTGGCCGTGCTGATGTATTCGGCTGCCGGTATTTGTGCCGAGCAAAAAGCGCTGGAAGCCGAGTTACGCTATTTACGTGCTTCAAAAACCAATCAGGTGGCAGAAGCCCAAGATGCCCGAATCGAGCAGAAGCGCTGGGCAGCACTGGCGGCACAGCGTCAATATACTGGTTATCAGCTGTTCCAGAGCCGTTATGAAAAGAAATATCAAAAAGCCCTGGGTGAAGAATGCCCACGCATGAACAGTGATATCGAGCAAACGGTTTATCTGTTGGGTATGCTCAGTGGCTTGCAGGCCATGACCAATGATATTAACTCGGGTGGTGCAGTGCATGTACCGAAAGATATTGCTGCCGTGGTCGAGCGTGGCATGGTGTGTCTGGATAACGCGAAATTTTGGGGTGCGCCGAATGCCACCCGTGCGGTGATCTGGACTTTGTTGCCAGGCGCAGGGGAAGGCAAGCCTGACCCTTACCAAACATTAAAACAATCTACACAAATTGGCGAGCAAAAAGGTGTACGTTTATCTCATGCCTTGTATGCCGTAGCGGCTCAGGCCAGTGGGGATGATGCCAAAGTCCGGGATGCCTTAAAAACCTTTGCTCAGGCACGTACCGAGGAAAAACCGGTGAATCCGCAATTCAAGCTGATCGACAGCATGGCTGCAATTATGGTCAGTGGCATATCGGATCGTTACTGGACAGAAAATACCGGTATACGCAGTGGCGATGATGGCATGCAACGTTTCTGGGATGAATCCGACAGTTCTTCCGAGCTCGATGATCTGTTCAGTGCGGATCTGTAATGCAGATACTATACATGAATCTTCAGGGATGAAGTCAAATTAGATGGTCAGGGAGGACAATAGGCCGATGCTAGATCAACATTTTCGACGAAAAATTATTTTTCTAGCGGCTTTTGTCTCTCTCTCTGCATGTCTGCAAATTTTTCAGGATTATTTCATCTATTGGCAAGAGAGCCTGCTGGGTGAATTCTGGCGACTCTGGACAGCGCACTGGGTGCATGTGGGCTGGCTTCATTATTTCCTGAACATTCTTGCCTTTCTCTGTTTGCCTTTCATTTTTCCACGCGCCACCGTCTGGCATTTCTGTGCCATTTTACTGATCTTGCCACCGTTGATCAGTTTAAGTTTTTATTTTTTCTTACCCAATATTGAAGCCTATGCCGGCTTGTCAGGCGTACTGCATGGCGCCTACGTAGCAGTGGCCTGTGTGCATTTGCTGTATAAGCGGGAACGCGGTTTTGCGGCGCTGGTGTTGTTTTTGATCTTTGCCAAACTGGTCTGGGAAAACACCATTGGCAATGTCGGGACGACGCAGCTGATCGGTAGTCCGGTTTTGGTTGAGGCACATTTACTTGGTGTGATTTGGGGCGTTATTCTGGCGCTGATCTATATCGTGAGCAATTATTTTCGGGATAATTAAAGTGCAGAGATAAATCATTTTCTTGGCAGAAAATACAAAAAGAAAATATAAATTGTCATTTTTATTGTGCCAATTTTCATGCAAAGTCAAAACATAGAATAAAGATCCTGACCTTTGAAAAGGAATTTTCGGGGCAGAAGGGAAGATCGGCGTCCTAGACCAAGCATCAGGCCGCTAAAATAAAAATAGGAATACACATGCAAAATGATGATCAAAACAGATCAGGATTAGGTCTGTTGCGTTATATATGGACAGAGTGGATCTCGACCTTCGTCGTGCTGGTTTTACTTTTGCTCACTTTGATTATTGGCACCGGGGAAATGATTCACGGCCAGTTGCTGCGTATGGGCGAGCGTATTTACGGCAATCCGGCAACCGCAATGCAATATTCATTTCTAAGGGCTGAACCGACGCGTCCACAATGTGAACGCAATATCAATGTTGATCAGCGTGTTCAGCAGCAGATGAAAGCCGATGCAGCCGATGAATATGCTGATTTCTTCGGGGTGCGTTCGGAAGCGGATGTCCGTGCTGCGGTGTTACAGGCACAGCAGGTCTGTGAAGAATCCTACCTGTTCTATGATAAAGCCATTCAACATGTGGAAGCTCATCCAAGTATTCGGGCTTATCGGACGTTTGAAACCTCTTTCTTTGGTATCTTCAAGTTTGGTACAGAAAACCGGGCTTTGCTCTTGGTTATCATGGTGGTCTTTGCTGCGATCAGTGCCACCCTAAAAACTCATCATATTGGTTTACGTAGCCCGAGCACACGTATCGACTTTAAAGTTTATTCGGTCGCCATGCTGGTTGCTAATGCTTTCCTGGCATTTTCATCCTATAGCCAATATCAGTCCGTATTGAACTCGGGCGTGCCGATGGGAGAGATGAAATACATCTACTGGTTGTGGATGATTCTGTTCAGCACCCTCACATTGATCAGCTTGTATCAGGTGATCAAACAACCAAAACCAACGCGTGAGGGCGGCAGTTTTGGTCTGGCCTTTCTGAGTGTACCGCTATATGCCTATATGGCCATTACGACCGGAATAAATTTCACTTTCTTTATGGACTATCCAATGGGACAGGGGATTTACCTCGGTCAATTGGTAGAGTTTTCTAGTATCTTCCTGAATCTGGCCTTGTTTATCTGGGCCGGTATGTTGCTGAAACAGACCCGTGTCGTGGACATGTTCCTGAACATTCTGCGTCCCTGGAATTTGGCACCTGAAACCCTGACCTGGCTAATCTTGCTGGCAGCTGCATTACCGACTGCCTATACCGGAGCATCAGGGATTTTTGTAATTGCCGCAGGTGCGATTATTTATAAGGAAGTCTGGAATGCGGGTGGACGCCGTCAGTTTGCACTGGCAGCCACCGCAATGTCCGGCTCAATGGGCGTAGTCTTACGTCCTTGCTTGCTGATTGTCGTCGTGGCATCACTCAATAAAGAAGTGACCACCGACTTGCTCTATCACTACGGGATTTATGTCTTCCTGCTCAGCTCGACTTTATTCCTGGTAATTTCCCTGTTCTTTGCAGAAAACAAATTCCGCATTGCTGCGCCTACTGTGGCTGCTCCTCAATCCGGTCGTGCCTTCATGGCGATTATTCCATATATCGTGATTTTCATTCTGATCTGGTTATTCTATAAATATGCCTTGTCGACTGACCTGAATGAATTTACCGCACCGGTGATGATGCCAGTCATTCTGCTGATGATTGTCCTGTTCGATAAGTTACGCCATGAACCTGCGCCGTTGCCGGCAGTGGGGCATTGGGATGAAACCTTGACCGCAACTTTAAACTCAAGATCGACACCTGAACTGGCGACAGCCGGTGCCGCGGCCAATGCAGAATATCGTGAAGCTGAACATAGCGAACAACCAGGCAAAGAGCTGGTTGTTGATCATGCTGTGCAGCGTTCAAAAGCGACTGAAATTTTGCGTCATGTCGGTTTCTGGAAGTCCATGCATATTTCGACCAGTGAGACCGTGGGACATATTGGTGCTCTGGTCATCCTGATGGCACTTTCGGTGAGTGTCGGTGGCTTGCTAGAACGTATGGAAATTATGGAAGCCTTCCCGACCGATATCAGTAGTACCATTCTGGTGATTTCACTGATTGTCGGCTTAATGATTTTTGTCGGGATGATCATGGATCCATTCGGTGCGGTGATTCTGATCTCGGCGACCGTGGCTCCAGTGGCCTATCAATACGGCATTCATCCAGTACATTTCTGGATGATTACCCTGATTGGTTTTGAGCTGGGTTATGTGACGCCACCGGTTGCGCTGAATCATCTGCTGGCCAGACAGTCGATTGGCGATGCCGAAGTGGCCGAGGCGGATGCAGAAGTACGACACTTGTCTTTCTACTACCGTTATGAACGCTGGATTTTGCCGGTGATAGTATTGCTGCCTGCGATGCTGATCATTGCCTATGTGCCTTATATCTTTAAGCTGTTCGGCTGGTATCAATAAGAGAAATACAATAAAAAAGCACCTACGGGTGCTTTTTTATTGTATTTAATTTGAATTCTTTGATCAGATCTTCGATGAATTCAAGCGCTTTTGCAGGATCGGACTACACAGTAGAATCGCACAGAAAATCAGCCCCAGCCCAATCAGGCTATAAAGGTCTGGAACTTCCTGCCAGAACAGAAAGCCCCACATGCCGGCAAAGAAAATCGCCACATAGTTGACCGGTCCAATCTGTCCTGCCGGAGCCAGCTTGTAGGCATTTGACATAAATAGTTGGCTGAAATTGGCCAGGATGCCGGCAGTAATCAGATAGCTGAGTTCTGTCAGAGTATAAGGCCGCCATAGCCAGAACATCGGAATCACTGAAATCAGGGTGCCAATAAAGCAGAAATAAAATACAATTTTTTCCGGAGACTCGGTTTTAGTCAGTGCCCGAACCGTGACAAATGCCATCGCCGCTAGAAAACTCGCACTCAAACCAATGACCGACATCAGGTTAATTAAACCCGAATCCGGTTTGGCAACACAGAGTACCCCGATGAAACCAATTGCAGCGGCGACTAACATGCTTGCTGTTATTTTTTCCTTGAGAAATAGCCAGGCAATCAAAGGAATAAAAATCGGAGAAGAGTAGGTGAAGACCATGGCATTGGAGAGTTTTAAATGGGCAATGGCATAGAAAAAGCCGTACATGGCAGTCAGTCCGACCACTGCGCGCCAGGTGTGCATCCATAGTTTTTCAGTTTTGAAAAAACCAATGCCTTTATTGAAAATGAAGGGCAGGAAAATAAACAGCCCGACAAAATTGCGAAAGAAGACCACGGTGGCGTTATCAACCGTTGCTGAGGCATAACGGATACACACGCCCATGACTGAAAAGAGAAAAGCAGAGCAGGTCAGTAACAGAATGGCTTTAAGCAGATGCGGAGCGGCTGGGGCAGACATGGAAACAACTGAGCTAGAAGATCTGACGATATTCTAGCTGAAATGCTGCCGAGATTTACTGGCTTTGAGCAAGTTGTGCTTCAAGTAACTTGATCTGTTCCTCTTTCAGTTGGATCAACTGGTCGGCATCGCTATGCTGCGCATCCAGTGTGGCTTTTTGTTCATTGAGCTGAACTTGGATGTCATCTAATTTAGCCACTTCTTCTTTGGCCAAACTGGCATTCTCCGGCACCGGTGCATCTAACAGCTGATCTGATACCAGTGCTTTAGTTTCGATCGCCTCAGCTGCTTTCGCTGCAGCCGTATCTTCTTCAGTTTTCGCCGCAGGTTTTGCTGCCGGAACAGCCACGATATCTTCCTGATGCATGCGTTCCGCTTCACCGGAAGAGGCATTCAACCACTGATATAGCAATACCAATGCAACGACAGTAACTAAAGCCCCCATAATCCCCATTAAAAGTTTGGGGTTATTTCTTTGTTCTACTGACATAGCTTGAACCTTGATTTTTATTTTACTGAACGAGGTTTAAACTGAATCACGCCAACTTCATCTGGAACAGCTGGTGTTTCTGGTTGATCAACATGTGTGGGACGATTTTCTTCATAACCACATTCAATACATTCGATCCATTCATCTTCACCAGAGGTCAGCATGACGACGCGATCTAACGCCTGACATTTTGGACATTTTGCGCCTGCAATGAAACGACGTTTAATGGTCATCATACTCACCTTGTGATCAACTTAAAAAGCTAGTTTAAGCGTTTTTAGAGGGGTTCGTCCAACCTTGATGACGCAGCAACGCATCTATTTTTGGCTCGCGTCCGCGGAAATTGATAAATGCGTCAAGTGCTGTGTCTCTTCCGCCAACTGCGAGGATATTTTCCCGAAACTGCTTTCCGGTAGTGGTATTAAAAATACCTTCATCTTCAAAGCGGTCGAAGGCATCACTGGCCAAAACTTCGGCCCATTTATAGGAATAATATCCTGCTGCATAACCACCGGCAAAAATGTGACTGAAGCTGTGCTGGAAACGGTTATAGTCAGTGGTCGGTAGGACCGCATACTTTTCACGGATCTCATTCAGAGTAGCCTGAACCTGTGTTGCATTTAAAGCCGGATTGGCACGGTGAATCCTCAGGTCAAACAGGGCAAATTCAAGCTGACGCAGGGTTTGCATGCCAGACTGGAAGAAACGTGCATCGAGCAAGGCCTTGAGCAGTTCAGCCGGCAAAGATTCTTGAGTTTCGATGTGCTCGCTGAGCAGATCCAGACTTTCCTGATCCCATGCCCAGAATTCCATAAACTGGCTTGGCAGCTCAACGGCATCCCAAGCCACGCCATGGGTACCTGCTACCGCAATATTGTCCACTTCTGTCAGCATATGATGCAGGCCATGGCCAAATTCATGGAACAGTGTAATCACTTCATCATGGGTCAGGAGTGCAGGGCGATTGCCTACAGGTGGGGTAAAGTTACCGACCATATAGCAAATCGGTTTTTGCAGGCCATCACTGGTCTGCATACGGGAACGGAAACCACTCATCCAGGCACCGCCACGTTTGCCTTGGCGTGCATACAGGTCAAAATAGAAGCCGCCAATCACCTGACCTTGATCTTCCAGTTCAAAATAACGTGCATCCGGATGCCATACAGGCGCTTCGCGTTCAATGACTTGAATGCCATACAGGCGATTGACAATATTGAACAGGCCTTGCAGAATTTTCGGTGCAGGGAAGTAAGGTTTAAGCGCTTCCTGTGACAAATTAAATTGCTGCATTTTTAGCTTTTCAGAATAATAGCCGCTGTCCCACGGTTGCAGATCACGGATGCCATCTTCAGCGGCAATCGCTTTCAGTTCAGCGATTTCTTGCTCTGCCGGTGCGCGGGCATGCTCTGCCAGAGCACGCAAGAACTCGTCTACAACCTCTACACTCGGTGCCATTTTGCTGGCTAAGGACAATTCCGCATAATTATTAAAGCCAAGCAGTTTTGCCATTTCCAGACGCAGACTCAGGATTTCTTCGATCAATGCAGTATTGTCAAACTCGCTCTGTTCAGCCTGATCTGACGCACGCGTGGTATAGGCTTTATACAGTTCTTCACGCAGAGGACGATTTTCTGAGTGGGTCATGATCGCCAGATAAGACGGGAAATCCAGCGTAGCCACCGGTTGATCCAGCTCGCGTTGCTGACCATATTGTTTTAACAGCTCAATATTACTCGAAGATAGACCCGCTAACTCATCTTCATTCAGCGGTCTGAAATAGGCTTGAGTCGCATCTAGCACATGGTTGGAGAAGTCGGAAGATAATTGGGATAGACGTGCAGAAATTTCCGCATAACGTTTTTTCGCCTCACCCTTTAATGCTACCCCAGATAATTTAAAGTCACGTAAGGCCAGTTTAATTGCGCTTTGCTGTGCTGCCGGGAGTTCATTATAAATCGACGCATCGTAAATATGCTGATAGGTTTGATACAGCGCCGTATGTTGACCCAGTTGCGTATAGTATTCGCTAAGACCCGGTAAGAGTGCTTGATAGACATCACGGGTTTCGGCATTGTTCATGACGGCATTTAAATGCGACAGGATGCCCCAAGACTCACTCATATTATTTTCAAGCGTGTCGACATGTTCCAGTGTAGTTAGCTGCTCCTGTACTGAAGTAGGTGTTTCGGTGAGTTCATTCAGGAACTTTTGCCCTTCAGCGATACAGCTTTCAATTTTTTGTTTTAGCTCAGCCAGCGTAATCTGATCAAATTGTGGAACAGGCAAAGTTGCCTTTTCTAAAGTCATGTCGGTCTGCCGATTTATTTCCTATGATAAATCTAGATGTAGGGGTTATGAGCTAGGAAATCAAGCTATCTACAGTTTTTTCTCGATCTTTTGATTTAAGGTTATTAATGATTTATTGATATTTTTTAATTGTTCTAATAATCCTCCATTGGATGCTGGAAGTGATTCTAATTCATTTATATCAATTGTAGAGATGTCAGTGATTTTTGTTTTCCAAAGATTCAAAGGGTGTTTATACAAATATGTAATAGTGAATGTTATAGGGGAATTATCTAATGAATCTTTTAAGCCCCCATATTTCCCCCAATCGTATATATAGCTCTGATTGGGTGGGAATACTTTGACTCCATTTTTAAAAATTCCAGTTTCAAAATATTGTTTTTCAGAATTTAATTTTTCAATTCCAAATGCTGCACGAGGGATTAGTCGATCACTAGATATTTTCACATTATGAGCGATGGATTTTCCAATATTTTTAACATGAAGTTGGATTACGGATTCTTTCCCATAATGAGGCGTAGCAAAAATAATAATTTGTGGTTGCTGATCGGATTTAAATACTGCGTAGGTTACGAGCAGAGCCATAAGAGAAATGATTAATGTTAGAATATTAATAACTTCCAATTTATAATTCCTTTTTATTTCTAATTAGTATCTTGATTATAAATAAAAAAGAGCGCCGTAGCACTCTCTTTTTGATCATCAAAAATTATTCAGTCTTGGCTTTTGCATTCGACTTTTTCTTTTTGACCTTGGCCTTTTTCTTTACTTTATCTTTAACCTTTGCTTCAGACTTTCCTGCAGATGGTTTAGCAGACTTTTTACCGTAAGAGCTGGGTTTTCCTTTTCCTTTTTTGCGTCGTATGGGCTGTTCTCCATCGGCGCTCAGGTTGGATTTAGATTCACGTTCATTGTTGCCAAACACTTCTTCTGTAGCTGCTGGACGTGATACTGGTTTTTTCTCGCTCACGCGCGGTGCACGGGCACGAACTGCACGGCCGGCATGACTGAGTTGTTGCACCAGTTCAAAGTCGATCTTGCGTTCTTCCAGATTGACACCGGCAACCTTGATTTTGACTTCATCGCCCAGAGCAAAGACCTGACCACGGTTCTGGCCGATCAGATTCTGGCTGCTTTGATCAAAGACAAAGAAGTCATCCCCTAGCTGGCTGACATGCACCATACCATCGACATACAGGTCTTTTAGCGTGACAAACAGGCCAAATTCTGCCGTTGCACTAATAATGCCGACAAATTCTTCACCCAGATGCTGCTGCATATAATGGCATTTCAACCAGGTCGTTACCGAGCGTGATGCTTCATCTGCACGACGTTCTGTGGCAGAGAAATGGTCACCAGCTTCATCTAAAGCACCACCTGAAAGTGGAGATGGCTTGTTATTTAAATGTGCTTTGATTGCACGATGCAATAACAGATCCGGATAACGGCGAATTGGTGAAGTGAAATGTGTATAGGCTTCATAAGCCAGACCATAATGGCCTGCATTACTCGCACCATAGTAAGCCTGCATCATGGAGCGTAATAACACCGCATGAATACTTGGTGCATCAATCCGTTCTTTGGTCGCTTCAATCACCGCCTGATAATCTTTCTGAGTCGGCTGTTCCGGGAAATTCAAACCCAGCAGCTTGACGAAGTCACGGACTTTCTGGATACGTGAGAACTCAGGTGGCTCATGCACGCGGTACAACATTGGCATTTCATTTTTCAATGCATATTCTGCGGCTGCCACGTTGGCTAGCAACATACATTCTTCAATCAACTTATGTGCATCATTACGGCTACGCGGCAAAATTTCTTTAATTCCGCCTAGTTCGTCGAAGGTCATGTAAGTTTCAACGGTTTCAAATTCCATGGCATGACGTTCAGCACGTAAACCTTTAAGAACTTGATAGAGTTGGAACAGGGTGTTGATCGACTTGCGAACTTCGCGATCTTCGGTAATCGCCTGGCTGTCGCCTTCCAGATACTGTGCGACCTGATCATAGGTCAAACGTGCCTTGGAATGCATGACAGACGGATAGAACTCAAAACCGGTGACTCGGCCAGCACGTGACAGTTTTAAATCACACACCATACATAGGCGGTCAACGTTCGGATTTAACGAACACAGGCCATTCGACAATGCTTCAGGTAACATCGGTAAAACAAAGTGCGGGAAGTAGACTGACGTCCCGCGTTCCTGCGCTTCATCATCCAGTGGTTTGCCTGGACGTACATAATGACTAACATCAGCAATGGCCACGACCACGCGATAACCACCGCCGGGACGTTTTTCGGCATAAACGGCATCATCAAAGTCACGCGCATCTTCACCGTCAATAGTAACCAATGCTAAATCACGCAGATCAATACGGCCTTCACGGTCTTTGGCCGTTGGCTCTTTAAAGCTTTCGGCCTCTTTAACCACTTCTTCCGGGAATTCATAAGGCAAACCATATTCTAAAATGGTTTGTGGAATGATGATTTCAGTATCGGCCTTGTCCGCCATGGACTGCACAATATGTCCGGTCGCGAATTCTTCACGGGTCGGATAAGTATCAATCGCCACACGAATCGAGTCACCCAGATTGACCTGGGCATGTTCAATCAATTCTTTTTCAAGGGTGATTGGCTGATGTGCATTTGGGTTGGCTGGCTGGATAAAGTATTCACCATCATACTCTGACACTTTACCAATGATCTGTTTGACACGATGCTGCACAACTTCCGTAATATAGCCCCAGGCCTTACCTTTACGGTCTACCGAAGTCTGACGCACTTTAACGCGGTCACCATTAAAGACCAAGCGCAGTTCACGCTCAGTCAATAAGAGGTCGTCCTGGCCGGAAATGTTGGCAGTTCCCATCCCTCGGGAATTGATATAAACCGTCGCTTCGGATTCAGGTTGCTCGACGGCAATCTGAAACTTGTAGCCATCTTTCATCAGTTGCCCGTCACGCACCATCGCAATTAAACGGTGGCTCAGAGCATCAATACTTTTTTGATCTGCAATTTCAAAATGTTCGACCAGGTCTGCATGGGACTGGGCATTGTTCTTTTCGATGGTTTCTAAAATGAGCGTGCGGCTAGGGATAGGGTTGTCATAACGTTCGGCTTCAGCTTTTGCTTCAGGATCGACCCAGTTTTTCATCATGTCTTTAAATTTATCTTAGGAGATAGGTTTAGCATAAAACATGTGTGCGCAGACTGCACGTAAATGATTGCAATAATCCATTTAAGTTTTCAATTTTCTGTTAATTTTCGATAACTGGAAATTTATGCAGTTTTTTTGCCATCAAAATGCACGAAAAATCGAGGAATTGCTTAAAAAGTATTTAAACGAGCAAAAATATGCACTTTTTTTTGATGCTGCGCTTGCAGTGCCATGCCGAAATTTGTATTATGGCCGCACGTTACGGTGAGATGGGTGAGTGGCTGAAACCACGTCCCTGCTAAGGACGCATACGGGTAACTGTATCGAGGGTTCGAATCCCTCTCTCACCGCCACGCTTACTTACATCGCGCGCTCATAGCTCAGCTGGATAGAGCACTTGGCTACGAACTAAGGGGTCGGGAGTTCGAATCTCTCTGAGCGCACCAAGTAGGTTAAGCAGAAAAAACGTATCGCCAACCGAGGCACACAAGTTACGCGCTCATAGCTCAGCTGGATAGAGCACTTGGCTACGAACTAAGGGGTCGGGAGTTCGAATCTCTCTGAGCGCACCAACTTGAACAATTAACCGCACATGTTGCGGTTTTTTTGTGCCTAAAATTTACAGAAATACCAGACATCACGTGCTAAAAATAAGTCTCAGGCGAGTGAATAAAAATAAAGGCAGTCGTGATGAGAAAAATCATTGTCCAGGAATTTTTGACCCTCGATGGTGTGATGCAAGGGCCCGGCGGTCCAAAAGAAGATATATCTGGTGGTTTTCAATATGGTGGCTGGGTGGCGCCGTATTTTAACGCAGAACCAGATCCGGCATTTGATGTCATCATGCAAAAATGGATGCAGCCCTCCGATATTCTTTTAGGGAAACATACTTTTCAGATTTTTGAATCTTACTGGCCCACACATACTGAAGACTGGCCGGGAATCAATGACGTCAATAAATATGTTCTTTCTACCAGTCTGGAGCATTCCGACTGGCAAAATACCCTTTTTCTGAAAAGCATTGATGAGATAATCAAGCTTAAAGCATCAGGAGAGGGAGATATTCGAGTTTATGGCAGTGCTGCAGTGGTACAGGCGCTTTTCAAATATGAACTTGTGGATGAACTCCGTCTGCTGACTTTTCCAATTATACTGGGTGTTGGCAAACGCCTGTTTAGTTATGAAGCAATACCCGCCGCTTTTCAATTGATAGATCATCTGGCCAGCTCAAATGGTATTGTGTTTACGCATTATCAAAGGGCAGGAGAAGTAAAGACTGGAACAATAGGCGAGTGATAAAGTGTACAAGGATGATGGTCGTTTTATATTTGAATTCTATTCTGGCTGAATACCTGGTTAAGAATACTTAAGGCTGACCCATTGCGTAGTGATGGAATTTTTGGAAAATACAAGCCTCTTGATTGAATTAATTAAGTGTTTTTAGCTCTAAATCCGCAGAAATTTTCAGCAGAAAACTATAAATTTTGATACATCGTTTAATTACTGTACATTCAGTTGTGATTTTATTAAAAAACACTTAACAAGACTGAAAAAGCTCGTATAATGCACCCCATCAAGACGTCGCGCTCATAGCTCAGCTGGATAGAGCACTTGGCTACGAACTAAGGGGTCGGGAGTTCGAATCTCTCTGAGCGCACCAATCTTGATAAGAATTCTGAAAAAACCGCACGTTGATGCGGTTTTTTTACGTCTGTGATTTTTAACTATTTTTCATATAAAAAACCAATAACTCTCTGCTTCCTACTCATCTTAATTTCTGCTGCACTTTCAGTGCATAAACGGTATTACCACCCACTGCTGGTAAAATATCATGATAGGGCATGCTACGCATGGCTCTTAATAAGAACGGCGCCTGATCGTGAATTTTCATACTGCTGGTGATTTGAAATAAGGTACCTTGTGACTGCGGCAATAAGCGCATACCACCTTTCACAAACTTCAAGTCACCGCCATTGGCATTGAACTGGTTTTGCAGGGAATCAGGTTGGTAAAAATGCATCTTAAAATTAAACGGGATCTGAATCACGCCCAAACCCACCGACACCTTATAGTTGGCATCTATATTCTGAGTATTGACCGGATTCAGTTCGACTTTCTTGATCTGCCGAGGAAAAAGCTGCTGCGTCGCTTCAGCCGCTAACCACGGTCGCAATTTTTCGACCGGATGCGCAAAATATTGATAGGTGCTGCTAAATCTTAAATTTTCTGAGGCTTTTCCTTCTTTGACCTGATAGCTCGGTAAAATGAAACTGACCGGTTGCCCTGATTTTTGGCTGATCTGGGCAATTTTTTGTAGCTGTTGAGGGTTGAATCTCATCTGCGGAATTGGAGTTGCTAGTGCCGCTATATGATCGGTTTCAAAGCGCTGTTGTAGTGCTTCCAGTAGAAATGCATTGGTACTCGGCGGAATGCCGAGTTTGGCTTCAGGCAGCGCATTCAGGATTTTACTGAATAAAAAGCCTTTGGGCTGATTCAGGTCGCCCCATTGGGTGACAGTCACCAGCGTTTTATGCGGACCCAGTGCAAACCATTCCAGTTTTCCCGCACCATAGGGAATCGGCGCATCAATAATTAAGGTGCTGATGCTGTTTTCGCCCAGATGATGCTGCATCACTACAGTTTCTTTAAAGTTTAACACCGGAATCGGGGTCGGGATATGAACCTGATATTTAATCTGCTGAATCGAACCCTGCTGCTCTAGCACTTTGGCTGACTTTAAAGTTGGAAACAGACCCACATAATTTGGATAATGGCGCAGCAATTTTTCAACTTGAGCTTCAGCCACAGGCAATACCACAGCTGCACTATAAAACTGTGTCTTGCTGGCTGCATTATTGTTTAAGGTGGGGAGCTGGGTTTTACTGGTTGGATGCGCATAAATCAGAATCCGCTCGCCGGTTAATTCTGCCAGTTGCTGGGCATTGCCCTGATAAGCACTCAGACTGCTCGGCAATTCGGCATTCCAAGGAATAATCTTGGCCAGTGCTGGGACAGAAACTGCCAAACAAACACCGATGAGCATGCATTGCTTTAATCCTTTCATTCAACATCCTGCAACATCCTGTTGCGTATTTTTTGTTTTAATTGCTGTTTATTTAAAACCAAATGCACGTATTTCCAAAGCAAAGTTATGTAATTGATGCGACAGGCCATAAGCGCTATGGATATTTTGGTATAGTATTGGGCAAGATTTTATTTTTGATGTGATGCTATGACTGAGTCAGCACCGACTTTATCGACCCGTTATTTTCTGACTTTAGAAGAATCTCAGGATGGTTTTGCCCTGGCGACGTTTGGTAAAAAGCAGATTTCACGTTTTCTGACGCCTCTGGTCAGTATCGGGATCATCATCTGGGGTTTCTCGATGGGTTTTGATGGCGTCGGACGTTATTACGTGGCTTTGGGCGCATTTTTTCTGCTCCTGCAAGGTATTATGCGTTACTGGTTCCTGCCGATGATGTTTAAACGTCAGTTTGTTAAATATCAGTTTGGTAAAAGCGAACAGGGTATTGATTTGTATCAGGACTATGCGGAAATTTTTAATAATGATCGTAGTAAGTTGGTGCCATATAGCGAAGTGCAGAATTTTGCTGTCGGTAAACTCACTTATATGCTGGAATTAAAAAACCGTACCGTGGTTATTGTGCCGAAGCGTGCATTTAAGGACGGCACTGAACAGAGTATGTTCGAGCATACATTTAAAAAATAATTCAGATATCTATAAAAGGAAAAGGGAAGTTTTGATCATGAGCACACGTCCATCCAAAATCGTTTGCGTGGGTCGCAGTTATGCCGATCATGCCAAAGAACTCGGCAATGCGATCCCTGATCGTCCGGTATTGTTTATCAAGCCACCGAGTGCCTTAAGTTCGCTCGAAGCAGGCATTGAATGGAATCCGGAATGGGGCAATTGTCATTATGAATGTGAACTCAGCTTGCGCATTGACCGGACTTTAAGCAAAGAAAGCGATCCTGTGAAATCACTTGAAGCTGTGGGTGCGGTGACTTTAGGTCTGGACTTAACTTTGCGTGATTTACAGGATGATCTCAAGAAAAAAGGCCAGCCTTGGGAACGTGCCAAAGCCTTTGATGGCTCTTGTCTGTTGTCGGACTGGGTGCCTGTCGCCGATGTAGTCACGGACTGGAAAGATGTGCATTACACACTGCAAGTCAATGATGAGCTACGTCAAAAAGGTGATACCGCTTTATTGATTTTTGATATTGCTACCTTGCTGGCTGACATCAGTCAGGTCTTTACTTTGGAAGAAGGGGATGTGGTGATGACCGGTACCCCGGCAGGTGTTGCAGCATTGCATTCAGGCGATCAACTGAAAATGACCCTCAAAGGGCAGTCTCAGGATTATGTCTGGACGACTTTTGTGAAATAACCAAGATTTTGAATCAAAGGAGCCAATGGGCTCCTTTTTCATATGCATCATTTTATTCATTAACAGTATAACGCTTGCGAAACTGATCTGGGGTGCTTCCCATCCAGCGTTTAAACATGTTGATAAATGCCGAGGCATTGGCATAGCCCAGATCAAAGGCAATGCTTTCAACGCTATGCGCTGCATTTAATAAAGACATGGCCTGCATCACTTTCAGGCGTTGCCGCCATTCATGTAGTGACATTCCCAGTTCTTTCTGGCTATATCGCGCTAGCGTCCGCTCGGTTAAATTGACGCGTTCTGCCAGTTGCTGCAGCGAGCTCTGATCTGCTGGATGCTGATGTAAATAATCTAAAATCTGTTTCAGCAATGCATGTTCTGAATGCGGTAAATAACTGCTGACCAGTTGGGCTTGCTGGAGCTGATCGAGCAGCACCTGTAGCAGACGCTGATATTCAACTGAATTCTCGAGTGCTGGATGGTCTTGCTGATACAGTTGTTTCAGGTGGGTGAATAAAGCGGGGACCAGAGGTGCACTGAGCAGGATGCCGGGTTGGGTGGGCAGTTGGCTGCATAGTGATTCATGCACATACAGGGTGCCATGAGAAACTGCGGTACGGTTCAGACCACGATGTTCTAAATTTGGCGGGAGCCAGATGCCGTGAGGTGAAGGTGTCACATAATTTATATGATTAATATTCACTTCCATCACGCCATGAAAAGCATAGACAAATTCTCCCCAGGCATGGCCATGCAGCGGATAAACAGATTGCGCGGGATCCTCCCTGAAACTGAGCCAGAGCGGTGCTTTAATCAGATCATGGGTCGGAAGTTGCTTGAGCGAAGCTGAATCTGCTTGGATTTTTTTATGCATCACCGAAATTGCCTGAATAACACCATCATTTGTCTACTTTGAAGTATATCTTTTATTTCTGACGCTTTTATAGTGTACCTTCCAAATGAGCAACAGGACCGTATGTGAGCCAGCGTCAGGCATTAGATGCCAAAGCATCTGCCATCATGTTTGTATTGTGTATGTTGTGGGGTTTACAACAGGTGGTATTGAAATGGGCCGCCAGTGATATTTCAGCCCTGATGCAAATTGCCTTGCGTTCAGCCTTATCTGCGCTGATGGTTTATCCCCTGATTCAGCAGAGCGTGCGCCGTCAACTCTGGAATGCACGCTATTTACCTGCAGGATTACTAGTCGGTGTGTTGTTTGCAACCGAATTCTATCTGATTGGTGAGGCACTGCGTTATACCTCAGCCTCGCATACGATTGTTTTACTTTATACCGCGCCGATTTTTGTGGCTTTGGGTTTACACTGGAAATTGCCGGCAGAGCGTTTGTCTTCTGTGCAATGGGGCGGAATATTTCTTGCCTTTAGCGGAATTGTAGTCAGTTTTCTGTTACGTCCACAGACAGAATCAACTTTACAAACTGATGCCTTGTGGGGAGATTTTCTGGCTTTGCTTGGCGGCGTATTCTGGGCAGCCACCACAGGCAGTGTACGTCTGAGCCGGCTGGCTGAAGCACCTTCAACCCAGACTTTGTTCTATCAATTATTGATAGGTGGAATCCTGTTATTGCCTCTGGCTGTTCTGACTGGACAAGCAGCCATTCAATGGACAGTGTTGTCTATTTCCAGTCTGGTTTTTCATACCGTGGTGATTTCCTTTGCCAGTTATCTGATCTGGTTCTGGATGCTGAAACATTATCTGGCATCACGTCTGGGCGTATTTTCCTTTTTGACCCCTGTATTCGGCATGCTGTGCGGCGTGCTGATTCTGGATGAACATATCGAAATCAATTTTATTATCGGCACCTGTATGGTCATGCTGGGTGTGATTCTAGTGAGTTTGCAGGGATGGCTGAAAAAACCGAATATCAATAAAAGCATTCAAGAGCAAGCATGAAAATCTGGTCTGTAAATTTAGCGACCTGGATTGGTCTGTCTTCTATTCTGATCTGGGCCAGTCTGGTCGCCGTAGTGAAACTGATTACTGAATCCACCAGTGCAGTGCAGGGGATTGCTTTAATTTATAGTTTTAGCAGTCTGGCGATTTTTGCGTTCACCGGCTTTCCAAAAATCACGCAAATGTCCAAGCGTTATCTGCTCGGTTGTGGCGCTTTATTTGTGGCTTATGAGATTCTATTTCTGGTTGCTGTGGCATGGTCGGATAATCGTGAACAGGTGATGCTGATTGCCATGATCAATTATCTGTGGCCACCCTTGATGATTGTTTTTTCGATTTTTGCCCGACAGTTGCAGGCCCGCCTCTGGGTGATTCCAGGATTTCTGCTCGCTGTGATGGGACTGATGCTGGTGGTCAATCCAGAAATCACTAATCTGCCGAAGTTCATGCAGGTTTTAGCTGAAAATCCTTGGGCCTATGGCTTTGCCTGCCTCGGCGCTTTGTTATGGCCTTGCTATTGCGTTCTGACCAGAACCTACGGCCGCGGACAAAATGGCGTACCGATTTTCTTTTTGGTCGCTGTAATCAGCTTATGGCTCTTACATTTAGGATTAAATGAACCTTTTATCATGCCCACATTCAAGCTATGGCTGGGAATTGCAGTGGTGGGAAGTCTGATTGGTATCGCCTATAGCAACTGGAATCAGAGTATGCAATTCGGCAATATCAAGGTGCTGATCTTAGCCACTTACTTTATGCCGATTCTTTCTTCGGTCATGTCCATGCTGATTTTGGATGTCAGCCCCGAACTCAGTTTCTGGATCGGGACTACTTTGGTAAGCGTGGGTGCGATTGTTTGCTGGAAATCTACCGCTATCAGTTAAAAAAAATCCTCTCAAGCGAGAGGATTTTTTTATTTATGTCGGAACAGTTCGGACAATGGAAAATTGAGTTTTTCTTCCAGATATTGATCAGTTTCCTGTAATCTAGGTGAGAAATTTTGCATCCAGATGTCATCAGTCTGGGCATTGGTGAGATGGTTTTTGCGTGGCAGTGGATAAGGCAATTGCAGATAAAAATTCCAGAAGCTGACCTGATCCAGATCGCGAACCAGCACATATTCATTCTCATCGGTGCGTTTGATTAGATTCTGCTTTTCAAACATGGCGACATAGCTCGGCCAGCGGCCAATTTCATCCCGGCCCAGCACTTCAAGCGCTTGTGCTTCACTGATGCTTTCACCGGTTTTCTGTTTTTTATAAAAGAGTTCTAACAGATCCAGCAGCATGACGATCGGATGACGTTTATTGTCCTGCCCAGATTCAAACGCCGTCAGGGCATAACTGATTTCAACCCCCAATAATACAATGATCCACGACAGATAAATCCAGAGCAGGAAAATCGGTACGGCGGCGAATGCGCCATAGACAATTTCATAACTGGTGAAGTTTGACATGATATAGCCGAACAGGTTTTTCAACAGCTCAAACACCACGGCACTAAACAGACCGGCAATAAAGGCAGATTTAAGCGGTACACTACGATTCGGGATGGTCCAGTTCAAAATGAAAAATCCGAGTACAGTCAAAGAAAAGGAAATCGCCCAGAGGACAAAGGCGCCGTCCAGCTCATAACCGGCAAAGTTATTGCTGAGAATGCTCATGGATGCCACGGTCGAAGAAATCACAAACGCACTGCCCAGTAAAATCGGCCCTAGCGAAATGATGGTCCAGTAACGCATAAAGCCCATAATCCCGCCTCGCGTTTCAGTCACACGCCAAATGCGGTTAAACACCGTTTCGATACTGCTGAGCATCAATACTGTCGTCACAAACAAGAACAGAATACCAATGATGGTGAGATTGCTGGATTTATCGGTAAAGGCATTCAAGGCTTTATCAAAGGCAATGGTGGTTTTGGGCAAAAAATTACTATAGATGAGCTGCTGTAATTGCTGCCGCGCAGGTTCCAGCGCTTTAATGGAAGAGATAATTACCAGAAAAACCGTCAGCATCGGCACCACCGCAAACAAGGTAGTGTAGGTTAGGGAACCTGCCTGTTCGCGACAGCGGTCTGCTTCAAAGCGTCGAAGTACAAATAAAACAAATTGAAACCAGTGTTTTTCATAGAAAGGTAATTTCTTTAAATACTTAACAATCATCTGCATCCAATCTCAATTTTTTTAATCATCATGAATTTTCATCATCAGCTTAACCAAAAAACTTGCAAAGTATCGTATAGTTTTATTTTTTTAAGTAATGAATAAGAACCATGATGCAACCTTATGTCCTTGTTTTATATTACAGCAAATATGGCTCAACCAAAGAAATGGCGCATCTGATTGCCAATGGAATTGAAGCGGCAGGCGTGGCAGTAAAAATCAGGACAGTTCCAAATATTTCCAGTATGGTAAAAGTTGCTGAACCGAGTATTCCGGCAGAAGGGGATATTTACTGTACTCTGGATGATCTAGCGCAGTGTGCCGGCCTGGCGCTCGGTTCACCGACCCGTTTTGGCAATATGTCCTCTGAAATGAAATATTTTTGGGATCAGACCACGAGTCTGTGGCTGAATGGAGCGCTACACGGTAAACCGGCTTGCGTGTTTACGGCATCAGGTTCCATGCATGGCGGACAGGAAAGTACTTTACTCACCATGCTGCCGCCGTTATTTCATCATGGCATGATGATCATGGGGCTTAGTAACGCAACACCGGCACTATCGAATACCAAAACTGGTGGTACACCTTATGGTGCTAGTCATGTCAGCGGCCCGCGGCATGATCAGGGCCTGAGTCAGGATGAAAAAATTCTATGTGAAGTACAAGGCAAGCGTTTAGGTGAAGTGGTACTGAAACTCAATTGAGTCTGAAAAACACTCACAGGAAATGAAGGATGAACTTCATTTCCTGAATTTTATTAGGCTTTTTTTTGATCTTTTTGATCTTTTTGATCTTTTTGATCTTTTTGATCTTTTTGATCTTTTTGATCTTTTTGATCTTTTTGATCTTTTTGATCTTTTTGATCTTTTTGACTAAATCTGTATTTGCATTTCAGACATTGATAATCCTGAAACAGATTACGGTCGACAGAAACCCCGGCCTTTTTCCCCAGAAAATTACCGACCACACCGCCGGTAATCCCGACACTGATTGCACCGACAAAAGTGCCTACGGTTCCGCCGACAATTACACCTAAAGGTCCGGCTACAGTACCAATCGCAGCACCAATCGATGCACCTGAAGCAGCGCCACCTACAGTCCCTGCAGTTGCACCCGCTGAACTCATGAGAATGCCGCCAATTTTCTTTAAATTCTGTTCATGATCGCGCTGTTCGATATCGGCTGAGCCACATTTAGGACATTGCATAGATTGTTCCATTAAGGATTGAGATGTGCTTGTTTTAGGTTTGTCGGGAATAGGATGTGTGCCCTGATCAGCACTTATTCATAACATACAACAACACACTAGATAAGTTTTGAATTCGCAAATCAGAAACATTGCATACTCACTTGATTCTAGTTGAGTTCACGCTAAAACATTGTATTTCAGCTGTAAATATATGCCTTCTTGGTTGATTAACGCAATTCTTAACCTGTCATTGAGGAAATGGCAAATCTCAAGATCATCAGAAATGTTCTTCTCTCATCATTCTAAATATTGTGCTTTTAGCTCTTAGAAAGACTATTTCTGGAGTTGAGATGAAAAAGGAAAGGAAGTCGAAAAATATGTAAACGAGTTCTTATGAGGTCTATTAAAATTTTTCAGACAAAATACACCTGAATATTGGTGTTTCTTTATAAGTCACCTTCATTGTAATTGATTAATTGTATTTTAAACAAAGTGTGACATTTATCGTTATTAAATAGAAGTTCTAATAAAATAAAAATTTACGGTCTTTAAAATGTAAAAAGCATAATAATTCTAATCTTTATTAGATAAATTTTTGATTATTAATAATATAAAAAATATATTATTTTAATCAAGTTTTTTATATGAATTTTATATTCAAAATTTTTTATATAATGATTTCTTACAAATCACAAATAATAAACAAATATATATTATTTAAATAAAAACAATAATTTATATTTTTAAATAAAATAAAAAAATATGTGAATAGGGATAAGTTTTACATTTTATAATTTTATGTGATTTAATATTTTTCAGATAAATTTAATCTTATTAAATGAAAAATTAAATAAATATCTTAAATCAGAGGATATTAAGATTATGAGAATGTTAGTTATCAATCTGGGTTTATTATGTTTATGTTTTCTAAGTAACGCTTATGCCACTTCTGATGAGTGGACTCAGCGTTGGAAATCATCCAGTGCCCGTTCCAATGAGAATCTAGTTCAAGCCAATCTAATCGAACTTAAGGAGTCAGACTATTATTCCGGATTAGGTAAAACCACCGTTCATAGCACCTCAACCACTTCCATCGGGACGGTAAATACCCCGACCAACAATATCAATGTAGAGGGTACAGACAACAATATTGATATTACGAGTGAATTGCTGAATGAAGCACCAGTCAATTCAAATACCAACCAAAATCCTCAGCGCTGTCTTAATTTAAGTAACAGACCAGGAGAATCACAATGCTGAATTTCTCCTCGACCAGAAGACATTTATCTTTCGTAAGTGTCACCGTCCTTTTTAGTTCTTTTTTAACAGGCTGCACAGGTTTAGCACCCTCAAACAAGAAGCCAGTTAGCCTGGTGCAAGGTCCCCCAATTACCGATATTTTTACCCCTTTTGATATGGCTTTATCCTGCCTAAAAGGACAATTACGTAGTGATGTGAGTTTCTCCGTGGGGGCAATTCTGGATCAAACCGGTAAGGATGTAGTTACCAATGGTGGTAGCGGAAAAATGGTGACCCAAGGTGCGGGAGATATGGTGCAATCTGCCTTGTTTCAGGCGGGGGTAAGCTTAATGAACCGGCGTGATCCCCGGATTATTGAAAGCGAAGCCAAGTGGGGCATTCGTGATCCAAGACAAATCCAGGCTTCTGATTATTATGTGACAGGCAGTATTAACAGTCTGGATTTTATTCCGGGTGGTGGTTTTGACATGCAGATCGCTGGTGTCGGTCCGAATTATAGTCAAACCCGGATTATGGTCGGTCTGGATTTATCTTTGACTGATACCCGCAGCAGTAAAGTCGTGGGCAATGTTTCATTGCAGAAGCAAATTGCTGCACAGGATTATGGCTTAAGTGCAGGCAGATTCGCTGGTCGTACACTCTTAAATATTCAGATTGGAAAAGGAGAACGAGAGGCAACTAACTTTGCCTTGCGGCAAATGTTGAATCTGGCCACTTTTGAATTGCTGAGTCAGGTTGTCCCACCCGCCGTATTTGAAAGTTGCCGTGCGCAGATACCGCCAGAGTTTGGTCAATTGAACTTAACCCGAAGTTCTGTCGCTCTGCATAAATACAAGAAAAACCAGCAACAAAATAGTACAGCTTCAAGCAGTGTTGTTCAGGTGTCAACGGCATTTTAAAATTGACCCCTTTTACCTTAAAAATGGCGAAGTAAAATTGACCCCTTTGATCTCGTATTAAGTTTCAACCTGCGGCTGAATCCCAATTCTTTTTTTATCCTTCAAACGAT
>NZ_JBWZQN010000016.1:0-55011 GCF_056724605.1 Prolinoborus fasciculus
GCTTGACCAGAAAAATGAGTCGTTCTCGCTGTTCTAAACTAAGTGGTACAGAAACAATTCTAGGCATGTGTGAACATCTGTTAACTAAAAAAACCTTTTCGCATCATTAGTTATTTTTGTCAACTTACAGATAGTGCGCAGCAATCACATGAACAATCAGAAAAAGAATATATAAATTAAAACTTAAAAAATTCAGCCCGATTTTATACAGGCAGATGAGCAGCATGATGATCATGAAAACTGTGCCTGCTTGATGCAAGAGATAAGCTTCCAGTTCTAAAGGACGAATACTGGCAAGCAAACTCGCCAGAATTAAAATGCCCAGGCTCGCGTAATGTTTGGCAGAAAGTCGATGTTCAATCATGTCGTTATTATGAAATATCTTTTTTAGAATAAAACACATTATAAATAAAAAGGCGAAGCCTGAGCTTCGCCTTTTCGTCTTATTGCAAATTAGATTTTTGCAATCAGCGCAGCTACTTGTTTGGCCTGGTCAGCAGCATTACCTGTATATGATGCAGGTGTCATTTCCGCTAAACGCGCACGGTCAGCAGCAGGAACAGCTTCTAACTCGTTGCCGTTTACGAAATCAACCATCATGTCGCGAGTCATGGCTTGACCACGAGTCAGGGCTTTTAGTTTTTCGTATGGTTTTTCAACGTTGTAACGACGCATTACAGTTTGAATAGGCTCAGCCAATACTTCTTGCGCATTGTCTAAATCTTCATTGATACGCGCAGCATTCAACTCAAGTTTACCAATACCTTTAGAGCAAGCTTCAAAAGCAATTAAGCTTTGCGCAAAACCAACACCCATGTTACGAAGCACCGTAGAGTCAGTCAGGTCACGCTGCCAGCGAGAAATAGGCAGTTTTTCGCCAAGGTGTGCAAGTACAGCATTGGCAATACCCAAGTTACCTTCAGAGTTTTCAAAGTCAATTGGGTTAACTTTGTGTGGCATGGTTGAAGAACCAACTTCGCCTTCTTTTAGTTTTTGCTTGAAGAAACCAAGAGAGATATAGCCCCAAATGTCACGGTTAAAATCGATCAGAATAGTGTTGAAACGACGTAGCGCATCAAACAGTTCAGCCATATAGTCATGTGGCTCGATTTGAGTGGTGTACGGGTTGAAGTCTAGACCCAAAGACTCTACAAATGCTTGTGAGTGCGCAGGCCAGTTGATGTCTGGGTAAGCAGAGTAGTGCGCATTGTAGTTACCTACTGCACCATTGATTTTGCCCAGTAGCTCAACATTTTTGAACTGTTTGATTTGGCGTGCGAGGCGGTAAGCCACGTTCGCCATTTCTTTACCCAAAGTTGTCGGGCTTGCAGTTTGACCATGAGTACGAGACAACATTGGCTGGTCTGCATGCTTTTCAGAAAGCGCAACGATTGAATCGATGATTTGCTGCATAGATGCAACCAGTACATCACGACCGCTTTTCAGCATCAAGGCATGTGACAGGTTGTTAATATCTTCAGACGTACATGCAAAGTGAATGAATTCACCGGCATTTTTAAGTTCTTCGATACCAGCGATTTTTTCTTTCAGGAAATACTCAACCGCTTTAACGTCGTGGTTAGTGGTGCGTTCGATCTCTTTGATGCGATTGGCATCATCTTCAGAAAAATCGCTCACAATCGCATCAAGCGCTGCATTAGTTTCGCCTGAAAACGCCGGTACTTCAGTAATTTCCGGGTGGTTTGCAAGCGCTTGTAACCAACGCACTTCAACAGTCACACGAGCATGGATTAAACCAAACTCAGAAAGAAAAGGACGTAGAGCATCACATTTGCTCGCGTAACGTCCATCTAATGGAGAAAGTGCAGTTAAAGCGTTCATATCGATTCCTTAGATTTTGGAATTAAACGTAAAACGAAACACGTGCAGCATCAGTTAAACCACCTGAAACTGTAAACGCGCTAGATTCTGAATATCTTGTAGCAACTTGCGCTTGCCAAATACCATGCCCCAAGAGCTGCCACCGAGCTGACGCCACAAGTGCGCCATTTGCAAACCGGTAAATAAGGACGCACGAATACGGTTGGTGTGTCCGGCATCTTTAAAGGCTTCAGCATTACCACGTACCATAATGCGCGGATTAATCTGTCCGGCCGTATCGACATAGGTTTGAGCGAGATTGGCAATGATGCTGGGGTGCAGGTAATTATTATCAAAGAAAGAAAGCTGTCTGAGAATTTTCTGTTGGGACTGTTCAATAATTTCAACAAATTTGGGATTGCTATAGACCTTCTTTTCTAACTGAAGAAGTGCCATTGCATAGCTCATGGGAAGTTTGGTGCTGGAAAGTTTTGGAATTCTGGATTTTGGAGAAGTATTGAAGGGTTGAATAATGCTGCTTTCTAATGTTTTTAAACCTAAGGAAATATCAGCCAGTTGATTAAAAAAGTCTAGGGTCTGGGCATTTTGATTACTGCCGGGACGGATATTAAGACTGGCTCTAATCAACTGTTCAAAATAAAAGTTACCACTTTCACCAATGCTTTGCTGACCTGTCAATGCTGTCATATGGGTCAGCTGGGTGGCCTGAAACACACCCGCTAATGCCAAAGCACGATTTTGACGAGTATTCAACGTTGTGGCTGGTTGAAATGGTAACTCCGTCATGCCGAATTCATCCTTTTATAAAATCAGGTTTAGGTGCATTGGTATGATGAATCACACCACCCCCTAAACAAACTTCACCTGAATAGAACACCACGCTTTGACCCGGGGTCACTGCACGTTGAGGTTCATCAAACTCAACACGAACACCATTCGGTGATTCTGAATCTTGATACACAGTACATGCTTGATCAGTCTGACGGTAACGGGTTTTGGCCGTACAGCGGAAGCCTGTTTCAGGAATATCCTGCTCACCTGCGACCCAGTCAATCGCTTCACTCCAAAGTGTAGTACTTTGCATGAGTGGGTGTTCATGGCCTTGACCGACCACCAGACGATTGCCTTCGATATCTTTATGCAATACGAACCAGGCACCTTCAGCAACGCCCTTCATACCGCCAATACCAATACCACCGCGTTGACCGAGCGTATAGTACATTAAGCCGTGATGATCACCAACCTCTTTACCGTCTTCCAGCACGATTTTTCCGGGTTGAGCGGGTAAATATTGCTTCAAGAAGTCATTAAAACGACGTTCACCAATGAAACAGATCCCGGTCGAGTCTTTTTTCTTGGCAGTAACCAGATCTAATTCTTCTGCAATTTTACGGACTTGTGGCTTTTCAATTTCACCAACAGGGAACAGGGTCTTATTAATTTCACGACCATGGACAGCATGCAGGAAATAAGTCTGGTCTTTGTTATTGTCCACACCACGCAATAAAGGTGCATATTCTTCACCACGTGAGTTGGTCATGGTTTCACCACGACGGCAGTAATGGCCTGTGGCAATAAAGTCTGCACCCAAGTTAATCGCGTGATCTAAGAAGGCACGGAATTTAATTTCTTTATTACATAAAATGTCTGGGTTTGGCGTACGGCCAGCCGCATATTCCGCCAGGAAATGCTCGAATACGCGATCCCAATATTCCATGGCAAAGTTTGCGGTATGCAGTTTAATCCCGATTTTGTCGCAAACGGCTTGTGCATCGGCAAGGTCATCCATCGCCGTGCAATATTCTGTGCCGTCATCTTCTTCCCAGTTTTTCATGAAAAGACCTTCAACCTGATAACCTTGTTGAAGTAAAAGGGCAGCAGAAACAGATGAATCTACACCACCTGACATACCGACGATGACACGTTGTTGCATAGGATTAGGCATCCAAATTTGAAATTAAGGGAGAATTTTGGTGCTCGTAAATGAGCGATAAAGGATATTTTTGACCTGAAAGCGCATCTTGCACGGCTTTAATCACCAATGGACTACGCGCGCGAGCAGATTCAATCAGTTCATCAAGCGTCATCCAGACTGCGCCGATAATATCTGTATCTAAAGTGGCACTTGGGTCATAGTCAATGGATTTGGCCAAGAAACAGAAACGGTAATAAGTACGATCCGGGAACATCGGTGGAGTATAGGTATATATACCTAATAAGTGTTTTACTTCCACCCTATGACCTGTTTCTTCCATGGTTTCACGAATTGCGGCTTCAATAATGGTTTCACCGCATTCAACATGACCTGCTGGCTGATTAAATACCGTGTGTGTCACACCTTCTGTATGTTCTTCTACAAACAGGAATTTTCCGTCTTTTTCAACGACAGTTGCGACAGTGACATGAGCAGTCCAAGCGGTCATAAAGCAGCACCATGGAAGAGGATGCACTATTGTATAAAATTTTAGGGTGTGTGGCTATGATGAAATTTTCCGAAAACTATAGTTTTAAACTTTCCTTCAAATTCATTGTTATGATTATATAGAAAGTCAATTTGACTTTCAGGAATTGGATGTTGGCATATTTCTAGACATGAGTAATATTTGATTGTATTCAGGGAAAGTTCACGTCTTTTTTGTCTAATTTCAACTTTATTTTCATCATAATGTGAAATAAGTGTTTCGAAGTTTTTTACGGGTACTTCTTGTATTTGTAAATATAAGTTATTTAAATGTACTTCAAAATAATTTATATTTTCCTTGAGTATGACGGCAGCCTCTAAAGCATTTCTGAGATCATTTTTTTCGAGTTGAATGTTATATTGTACCTTCCAAGAAATAAAACCAATGATGGCAACTATAGGTGTTATTACATAAGCAGTGGTTGTAATAATTGTGTTAATTCCAGTCATACTGAAGCTACAAGATAAAGATTGTCCTTGACACACTGCTATGTACTGAAAAAATCCACATATGAATAAAATTATTATGTAGGTGAGTAGATAAAATCCCACATATTTTTCAATTTCTTTAAACATAAATATTCATATAGAGATAGATTTAATTTATTGTATCTAACGATCAAAAAATTTGGCAATTAAAACAGTTATTTATAATTCTCAGAAACTTTTACATAATTATGTGCAGAATACGGCAAGAACGCCATTTCTTTTTCAGTGAGCGGACGTGCTTTTTTTGCCGGGCTACCAACATAGAGCCAGCCACTTTCCAAAACTTTACCCGGTGGAACTAGCGTACCTGCACCAATCATCACATCATTCGGAATGATGACATCATCCAGAATAATGCTGTTAATCCCAATTAGTACACGATTACCAATCGTACAACCATGCAATGTCACATGATGGCCAATCGTGACATCTTCACCAATGATCAAAGGCGAACCATTCGGTTTATCGGCTTTTTTATGACTGACATGCAACATGGCATGATCCTGAACATTCGAATTTTTACCAATCCGGATTGAATTAACATCACCACGAATCACGGCAAAAGGCCAGACAGAAACATTTTCAGCCAAGACCACATCGCCGACCACGATTCCCATCGGATCGATATAACACGATTTATCAATTTCTGGAGTCGTGTCTAAATAAGAACGAATGTTTTGGCTCATGGTGATCTGCTCATTAAAAGTTTAAGGATCATGTGCATAGTATAAAATAAAAAGCACCCATCTGAATGAGTGCTTTGGTCTTAGTCCGGGACTAAAACAGTTTATTTAAACTTAGAACAAGTTTGAGAAGAACTGTTTAATGTGGTCGAGCATACGTGCGAAGAAACCAGCTTCTTCAACCGCGTTTAAAGCCACCAATGGTTTTTCTGAAATTACTTTACCATCCAGAGTCGCTACGTATTTACCTACGACCTGACCAGGCTGTAAAGGTGCAGTCAGTTTAGGTTGAACCACCAGCTGGGTTTTAATCGCATTAGCCTGACCTTTTGGCATGGTCACGTTAAAGTTTTCAGCAAGACCGATCTGAACTTCATCTTCCTTACCAAACCAGACTTTGGCTTTGGCAAGTACCTGTTTAGCAGGTTGAACATTTTTGGTTTCGAAGTTTGCATAACCCCAAGCCAGCAATTCACGTGTTTGTGTCGCACGTTCCTGCATGGTTGGTGCACCAAAAATCACTGAAATCAGACGCGTAGGACCGCGTTTTGATGAGGTGGTCAGACAATAACCAGCTTCATCAGTGTGGCCAGTTTTTAAACCATCTACACTCGGATCAGTATATAGCAGGGCATTACGGTTACCTTGCTTGATGCCATTAAAGGTAAATTCTTTTTCCGCATAAATCGGATAATACTTAGAACTGTCTTTAATGATGTGTTGTGCCAGCGCTGCCATATCTTTGGCAGTTGAATAATGACCTTCAGCTGGCATACCGGTTGAATTGATAAAGCTGGTATTGGTCATGCCAATACGTTTAGCTTCCTGGTTCATCATATGTGCAAAGGTACCCTCGTTCCCTGCAATATGTTCAGCCATGGCTTTCGATGCATCATTCCCTGATTGAATAATAATCCCGCGAAGCATTTCAAGTGCAGTTGCCGTACCATTTAAAGGTACATACATACATGATTCCGCGCTACTGCCGCGACACCATGCTGACTCGTTCATGCGCACTTGTTCATCTTCAGTGAGTTCACCGCTCAATAGTTTTTGTTCGATGATGTAGCTGGTCATCATCTTGGTCATTGAAGCAGGGGCTAATTTTTCATTTTCATTTTTTGAAGCGAGAAGTTGCCCTGTCTCGTAGTCCATTAGCACATAGGATTTATTATTCAATTCTGGTGGTGCAGATAGGACAGTTGCTGCAAAGCTAAAACTAGGAACTAATAATAATGCAGCAAGGGCAGTTTTTTGGGTCATTTCTAGTGGGTTCCTATATCTTGATGTAAGCACGAAGAGCCTAGCATTTTAGGACAAAGCTAGGCTGACTTCTATGGGAAACCCGGTCTTATTTCAAAAGTATTGTAAGTTATCGGCAGAAAAGCAGCTTAATTGTTATAGGTGGTTAATTCATTACAAATCACCTGATTTTTTTTCTTGCCGGCTTTCTTGGCATCCGATTGTGCTTCGGACAGAATATTGCGGAAATCGTTCTGTTTAGCCATCTGGTTTAAGCTTTCAACCGGATTACGCTGGCCCGGCATATACTCAGTCACCAGCTTGGTATAACCCTGATTAAACTGTGACTTGTCTTTGACCATGCTTGGACAGATTTCTGAAAGAACATAAATGGCTGCCAGTTCCTGTTTGGTCACTTGCTGAGTTGGGGTAACATTAATGTTTTCATCGGCTGCAAATGCAGAAGTTCCCAAAAGAGTGGCGGCAGAAATTGCGCAGAATGTTAAAGCTTGGAATATTGGATTTTTCATTGAAAACTCAAAAAATGGATTTAGAACAATAATTTGCCTAGCTTAAACTTATTTTTGAAATTGAAAAGTGGGAAAATGTAGCGAAGCTGTAGAATTATGAATAAATCTGTAAGAGAAAATAAGACGATGTTTACACCGTCTTATTTGAAAATTTAGCTGGCTTAGCCTTGGTAGTTCAGCATTTCTTCACAGACAGTTTTCTGCTCGTCTGAGCTGGTTTGCTTTGCACCCTGACGTGCTTCTTCAAGTAAAGATTTATATTCACTGTCTGCCTGTAGCTTTTGATAGCTCATGCCTTTATCTGAGTAGTCTGCAAGATAAGACTGGATCAATTGTTCAACGGTGCTGTTAAATTTTGGATTTTGACCAATGATTGCCGGGCAAACTTCAGCCATAACCTGTGCTGATGCAATATCTTCTTTTACAATGGTATTGTTTTCTTCAACAGTCAGATCGTTTGCCATGACTGAAGGGGAAATAAATGCTGCCAAGCTTAAAGTGAGAGCGCTAAGTAAAGAGAATTTTTTAATCATCTTGAGCCACATATTATAAAGATGGATGTCGAGCAATAAATATATATAATTCCTGCACTAATACAATGAAATGTCCTAGTCAGTCATTTTTTAGCGTAACGAGATTTTTTAGTGAATATTTTAGTTTCAAATGATGATGGGGTGTTTGCACCCGGTATTCAGGCTTTGGCGCAAGCGCTAAAGCCTTTGGGGCGAGTGGTGATTGTGGCACCGGAAAGTGAACGCAGTGGCTTTTCTAGTGCCTTAACTTTGGACCGCCCTTTACGCCCAATCCAGATTTCTCCTGATGTCTGGGCGGTTAATGGGACGCCGGCAGATTGCGTTTACTTGGCTATGAACGGGCTATTTGATTTTGAATTTGACCTAGTGGTTAGCGGGATAAATAGCGGCGCAAATCTGGGAGATGATATCTTGTATTCCGGTACAGTCGGGGCGGCCTTTGAAGGTCGTTTAACTAAACATCCTGCGATTGCCGTATCACTGAGTGGGCCGAATGTACGTGGCTATCAGCAGCCTCAGGATTATCAGTTGGCCGCCGAATGGGTGCATGATTTTATTGCTCGTGGTTTGCCTGTTCTGCCTGAGCGACATATTTTTAATATCAATATTCCAGATGTAACTGAATTGCAGGGTGAAAAAGTGACATATCAAAGTCGCCGCCGTCAGTCTAAACCGGTGACGAGTCATGTAGATCCGCGTGGTCGTCAGGTATTTTGGATTGGACTCTCGGGAGAAGCAGTCGCAGAACCTAAGCCGGGATTTAGCGAGATTGATTCAGACTTCTCTGCGGTCGCCAATGGCTATGTCAGTATTACCCCGATTCAGATGGATGCCACCAATTATGAGAGTTTGCGGAATTTGCAAACACAATTGGAAGAAAATGCGTCCTTAGTGTTATAACTTTGTGAAAAACTCGCGATTGCAAGTATATTGCCGTAAAACTTTGCTAATCTTAACGAAATTTTGCAACCGTATAGCATTAGAGAGGAAGATAATGTTCTTGGTGTTACCGAAATGTGTCGTAGCTTCGCCTGCAACCCTGATTAAAACCCTTGTTTTATCGACCGTTGTTATTTCTACAGGAGTAATTACCGGTTGTGCCACCAAACCCCAGGTGAATAATGCAACGCGTTATGCAACAGCTCCTGATTTCTATACGGTGCGTTCAGGAGATACATTGAGCGGGATTGCAGCACGTTATGGGCTGAACTATATCAGTGTCGCGGAGATGAATGATATCAGTGCGCCTTACCGGATTTATGTCGGACAATCAATCCGCCTGAAAAGCAATACTGCGCGCCGTAGCACCAGTACTCAGGCTATGACTCAGGCAGCGCCAATCCAGCGTCAAACAATTGCAGTGCCTACACCGGCACCGGTGACACCAGCAACCACAGTACAAACCACACCACGCGTCAATACATCTGCACCGGTTACGCCAGTATCTACGGCTGCAGGTTTACGTTGGGTAAAACCATCGAATGGTGCGATTCTTCAGCAATACAATTTAGCTTCTAATATCAAGGGCACCCGCTATAGTGGCAATGTCGGCGATCCGGTATTTGCAGCAGCAGACGGGCAGGTGGTGTATGCCGCTGATGGCCTGAAAGAATATGGCAATCTGGTGTTGGTGAAGCATATCAATGGCTATATCACCGCTTATGCACATAACAGTAAATTGAATGTGAAAAGTGGCCAAAATGTAACGGCTGGTCAAAAAATTGCAGAAATGGGATCGACTGGTACAAACCGTACCATGCTTGAGTTTCAGGTGCGCTTAGACGGCAAACCTATTAATCCTACTGCAGTTTTACCAAACAATTAAATAAATAATGCAAAGTGTAAATTTCGCCGTATAATACAATAAGTTGCTTTTATCAAATGATGAAGCACCTCATAAGTTTAGAGGGAAATTTATGTTAGATCAACTTCGAGCAATGGGTGTCTTTGCTTGCGTTGTGGAGAAGAACTCGTTTAGCGGTGCTGCCCGTGAATTAGGGATTACGACCAGCGCCGTCAGTCAACAAATTCGCTCATTAGAACACGATATGGAAGTCGTACTTCTAAATCGTTCGACGAGAAAATTAAGTCTGACCGAAGCGGGACAAGCTTTTTTCCATAGCTGTCAAGAAATGTTATCTGCTGCTGAGCGCGGTAAAGTCCGGATCAATGAGTTACGTGATGATCTCGTGGGTGAGCTGCGTATCGTTTCTTTGCCAGAATTATGCGCGAATCATGTGATTCCTGCACTTTCTCATTGGATAGCTGCACATCGCGGCTTGGCAGTACATTTAGAAACAAACAATCATGAGGTTGATTTGTTGGATGGGCGAGTTGATATCGCCCTAAGATTTGAACAGAAAAATGATGAGCATAATCTTCAGGTTGTGCCATTGATGCAGATTGAGCAAATTCTGGTGGCGACACCGAGTTATATTAATCAAAGCACCATTATTTCGAAACCTGATGATCTTAAAAATCATGAGGTCTTGCCTTTAACGCATCTTAAAAACCATCAGTATTATCATTTCCAACATGTGAATACTGCAGAAAAAGCCGAGTTTGAACTGAAATCCCGTTTCAGTACCAATAACGGTTTGGTTGCAAAATCGATGTGCTTGCAGGGTAATGGGATTGCCAAGGTTTTATATCTTGATGCTAAAAAGGATTTGCTTAACGGTACTTTAGTTGAAGTTCTGCCTGAATGGAGACTGCCATCGATTACACTGTATGCGGTTATTCCGAAACGTGAACAACAACCGACAAAAATTCTTCGTTGTCTTGATACCCTGAAACAATATTTTAGCCAGATCTCTGGCGGACGTATGTTACAAAACGCATCATAGAGTGCAGAATAATAAAAAAGCCGCTTTAGAGCGGCTTTTTTAATTTTTAGGCTAGGGCTTTATGCCAAATAAGCTTTGATCATTTTTACCAGACGTTCGATCAACTGGTCTGCCTGCTCCTGGGTAATATTCAGGGTAGGCAACAGACGAACGACATTGCCTGCAGTGACATTGATAATCATCTTGTATTCATTGCGTGCAATCGCAACCAGATCACCACATTCTTTTGGTAATTCAATCCCGATCATCAGACCGAAACCACGTACGATGACATTTTGATCTGCCAGTTTGTTGAGTAGCTGGTCAACGATATAAGCACCTTTTTCAGCCGCATTCGCGACGATATTTTCTTTTCGCATAATATCGAGAATGGTATAGACCACACGCGAACCCAGTGCTGTACCGCTATAGGTAGAACCGTGATTTCCAGCAGTTAATACACCGACGCCACGACCTTGGGTCATGACTGCACCAATCGGGAAGCCATTTCCTAAGCCTTTGGCTGTGGTCAGTACATCCGGAATAATATTGGTGTGCTGATAAGCAAAGTATTTACCGGTACGGCCATTACCAGTTTGCACTTCGTCCAGCATCATCAGCCAGTTATGCTGGTTGCAGATTTGGCGAATTTCTTCTAAATAGCTGAAACCTTGAGGTGCGGTATTCACACCGCCTTCACCCTGAATAGGCTCAATCAAAATCGCTACGATATCCGGATGATTGATTGCAGCTTCTTCAATTGCTTCGATATCACCAAAAGGTACACGAATAAAACCTTCAACCAGCGGGCCAAAACCTTCTTGCACTTTTTTATTGCCTGTAGCAGACAGGGTGGCCATGGTACGACCATGGAAAGACTGGTCAGCAACAATAATTTTTGGTGAAGCAATGCCTTGCATATGACCGAATTTACGTGCAATCTTGATTGCACCTTCATTTGATTCTGCGCCACTGTTGGAGAAAAATACTTCTTCCATACCTGCAACTTCAGCCAGTTTCTGTGCGGCAGCGGTTTGCCAAGGCACTTCAAACAGGTTGCTGGTATGAATCAGGGTCGCTGCCTGTTCAGCAATCGCTTCGGCAATGACTGGATGCGCATGGCCCAAACCGCATACCGCAATTCCGGTTAATGCATCTAAATACTCTGTACCATCTTCGGTATAAAGATATGCACCTCGTCCTCGGACAAAGCTGATCGGTTGACGGCCAAAAACAGGCATCAAATGAGACGGTTGATCAGTTTGTACCGGTGCGAGGGTAATATTATTCATGACTAACTCTTAACTGTTAGGTGGAAAGAAAAACTTATATAAGCAAAAACCCACTCAGATTTAAAGGGTAATTGTAAATAAAATTGGAATTATTGCTTTAGACATACTGTTTTGCCTGGATTTGGGTATAATGCGAGACAGATGAGTTGAGGATTTATCAATGACTGAACAAGCACGCGATACCGAAGCGTTAATTCGTGACCAAATTGCAAAACACGCAGTACTTCTTTACATGAAAGGCACACCGCAATTTCCACAATGTGGTTTTTCTGCACGTGCAGTAGAAGCACTCAGTCAAATTGGTCGTCCGTTTGCTTATGTAAACATTCTGGAAAACCAGGACATTCGCGCGATGTTACCACAAATCGCCAACTGGCCGACATTTCCACAGCTTTGGATCAATGGTGAGTTGATCGGTGGTAGTGATATCATGCTCGACATGTTCCAAAAAGGTGAATTAAAGCCTTTAGTTGAACAGTATAGCCCGGCAGCTGATGCTTAATTTTGTATTAAATTAAGTTCAGATGTGAAAAAGCGCTTCATTGAGAAGCGCTTTTTTTTATCTCTACTTTTGCTTAGGTCAAGGTTAGAGTTAATCCTCTGTCGCTGCATCCGGCTTTTCAACTGTCGAAGCATCAGCATCAACTTCAGTTTGTGGCTCGACGATTTGCTTCTTGTCTTTTTTCTTCTTCTTTTTTTTCTTTTTCTTCGGCACTTCGACCAGTTCGGCACCATCTTCAATCGCTTGCCAATAATCCAGCTGTGCCATCACTGCGGCATAGATTGAATTTTTGCTATAACGACCTTTTTTATCCAAGGTGCCGACAGGACGCGCCATCAGAATTTCCAGCGCCTGATCAATGGTATCAATCGCGTGAATATGGAACTGACCTTCTTCCACAGCAATGGTGACATCTTTACGCAGCATTAGATGTTGCATATTTTGACGCGGAATAATCACACCTTGTTTTCCGGTCAGACCTTGTAACTTGCAAGCATCAAAGAAACCTTCAATTTTGGCATTCACACCACCTACCGGTTGTACTTGTCCCAGCTGGTTCATGGAACCGGTAATGGCCCAGGATTGATCAATCGGTAACTGACTTATGGCAGACAGTAAGGCAGACAGTTCCGCGACTGTGGCACTGTCACCATCGACCTGGCCATAACTTTGTTCAAAGGCCAGTGCAGCAGAGAAATGCAAGGTCTGTTCACGACCAAAATGTGCTTTCAGGAAAGACGACATCAGCAACACGCCTTTAGCATGTAAAGAGCCACCGAGTTCGACACTGCGTTCGATATCCAGAATATCACCACCACCTTGATAAACCGAAGCAGTCAGTCGTGAAGGCAGACCAAATTCAACATCAGCATAATGAATGACGGACAGGGCATTGATTTGGCCCAGACGATGGCCGCGGGTTTCGATCAGTTGAGTACCACGAGTCAGATCTTGCCAATACAGTTCACGTAAATAGCCGAGACGATATTTGCGATGATCCAGGGCAGTATTGATATGTTTTTCTGACACCATCTTGTCGCCAGCCTGGAAGGCATGATGATGTGCTTCACGGATCAGATCACCCAGCGTCAGGGCATGTAATGACAATGAACTTTGATCTTCGGCCTGACGGCTGGAATCTGTGAGCAATGCCGCCAAAGCAGAACGGTCAAAAGGTAATAATTTATCCGATTGCACATAGTCGGCAATCAGCTGCATATAGGCCTGCTCGTTGTCGTCATTACGTTGTAATGTATCGGTAAAATCAGCACGGATTTTAAAGATGCTGCCCAGCTCTGGTTCAAGCTCTAAAATTTCATAATAAATTTCAGGCTCAGCCAGCAAGATGACCTTGATATTCAATGGAATCGAAGCAGGTTCAATCGAAATGCTGCCGGTTAACGTGATCATATGCTCAAGCGAGGACAATTTTAAATGCCCCGATTTAAGCGCGCGCTTCAAGCCTTGCCATGCATAGGGCTGTTCCAGCAATTGTTCCGCTTCCAGCATCAGGAAGCCACCGTTAGCCTTGTGCAAGGTACCTGAACGAATCAGGGTGAAGTCGGTGGTAATCGTGCCATTTTGGGTCAGTTGTTCCACATGACCCAAAAGGTTGTAATGCGTTGGAAAATCTTCAAAGATCACCGGTGCACCACTGTTCGGCTTATGGGTAATAATTACATTTGCCTGATAACGTGCCGGAACGCGGCTGAATAGTGCCGGAGTGAAGTCATCTTCTTCCTGTTCCAGCACGATTTCGACATTATTGATAATGTCTTCGGCATAATATTTCAGATAATGTTCCAGACCTTCCACATGTTTGAATTTCGCTAGAATCTGTTCGACTCGCGGCAAGACGACCTGCTTGGCGATATCGCGGTTCAGGATCTGTACGCGATCGCGTGCATCATCTTCCAGATCACCTAGGTGTAAACCCAAACGTTCCAGTTTCTTGTCCATATAGCGCATGTTAGAGGCTAGTTCGGCACGATCTTTGTTGCTTAATGCATTCAGATCTTCCTGAGACATTTCCTGCAATTTGTCATCAATCAGATGCACAGGGACAAAACAGTGCTCATCATGTCGCGAGATCAGCTTCAGATCCAGTTCTGCGCCTTCTTTGGTCAGTTCGATCAGTGCCTGCTGCTGTTCATCACCCGTTTCCTGGCGAATCATTTCAATGCGGTTATGATAGGTCTCTGCAGTAAAACGGCGCTCAAGCTGCTTGAGGATCGTTTGCCAGCTTTGATTCAACATGGCCTGGAATTTCGGCCCTTGACCTGAGGGCAGTTCTAGCGCAATCGGCTGACGCTGGTTCTGAAAGTTATTGACGAACACCCAGTCATTCGGGGTTTCCATAGTTTTGGCGTGCTGTTGCAGCAAACGCTTCACCATGGTGCGTTTTCCGAGTCCTGCGGTACCCACAGCAAAAATGTTATAGCCGGAATAAGGCAGGGCAATCCCGGCCTCAACTGAGGCGCGTGCGCGATCTTGGCCCAAAAAGTTATTCAGGGGCTTGATCCGTTTGGTTGACGCAGGAATTTTTTCTAGGTTTGGAATATGCGTCAGCTGGGTGGATGTTAACCGGGTATGGTCCAGAGTATTTTTAATTTCGCTTTGTTCAAATGCAGAGATAAGTAAATCTGAGCGGATTTTTTGTGGAGTTGTGCTGGTGTTGCTGGCAATAGAAGAATTAATTTGATCGAGTCTCTGGGTCACTGTTGAAAATCCAAAACGAAATATTACGTTGATGAGAGTTAAGGTATACAGATTTACTTGAAAAATTCAAGCCAACATGTCGCTTTTGCCAGAAAATAAAAAACCGGAAATGTGATAAATATATAAATCTTGTTGAAAGATACGCTATTACAGGATTGAATAGCAGCAATTGGTTTTTCTGCGGAAAATAATAAAGCAATGACAACACAAACGACGGGTTGGAAATCCGCATTTACAGCATTTTTAGATCGACGTGCATTGATCATGCTGTTCTTGGGATTTTCGGCTGGTGTGCCGATTCTTCTGATTTTTTCCAGTCTGTCTTTATGGTTAGGTGAGGCCGGAATCAGCAAAAGTGCAGTAACTTTCTTTAGCTGGGCCGCATTGGGCTATTCGTTTAAATTCGTCTGGGCACCGCTCATTGATGAACTTCCTGTCCCTTTTCTGACCAAGGCTCTGGGACGTCGTCGTGCCTGGTTGCTGATTGCGCAGATTCTGATTGTCTGTGCCATTTCCATTATGGCCTTTTCTGATCCGGCTTTGGGTGCAACACATTTACAGCAAATGGCGCTCGGTGCAGTCCTGCTTGGTTTCTCCGCAGCAACGCAGGATATTGTGATTGATGCCTACCGGATTGAACTGGCGGAAACCCAGATGCAGACCGTATTGGCCGCCACCTATAATGCCGGTTACCGGATCGGGATGATTGTCGCTGGTGCTGGTGCCTTGTTTCTGGCGGCCTATTTGGGAACTGCGAAAGGCAACTATATCTATGATGCCTGGAAATGGACCTATCTGGCGATGGCTGCTGTCATGCTGGTCGGTATTATCACCACACTGTCCATTCGGGAGCCGCAGGTTGACCGTGTGCGAAAACACTATGTGCGCAGTGATTATTTCCGTTTAGTCGCCGTATTTTTTGTTGCGGTGATCAGTTTTGTACTGAGCTATATCTATTCAGGCAATCTGGTGGACAGTATCAAGCAACAGTTTGCTATTGAAGATACCTTTGCCTTGTTCTGTTTTGAGGCCTTACGCTTTATTGGCTCAGGTGCTGTCGCATTTGCGATTGGTGCAAGCTTGGTAAAAATGGGTGCGGTTAACAGGCAGATGGCCTATGAAACCTGGGTCAATCCGGTTGCAGACTTCTTTAAACGTTATGGCTTGAAACTGGCATTGGTGTTGTTATTGCTGATCGGTTTTTATCGGGTCTCCGATATTATTGCCGGCGTCATTTCTAATGTGTTCTATCAGGACCTGAATTTCAGTAAAGAACAGATTGCCGAGGCAGTTAAAGTCTATGGAGTCATTTTCTCTTTAGTCGGTGGATTCCTTGGCGGGCTCTTGGCCCAGAAGATGAACATCATGAAACTGATGTTTGTTGGTGCTGTGCTGGCCTGTTCCACCAACCTGATTTTTATCGGCCTGGTCAAGTCTGGTGAAAAACTAGCAGCTGTCGAAGTCACGGTCGGTAATCAGGTTTATCAGGCAGAGACCGATGAAGTTGGTTACTGGAAGCTGGATATACCGAGTGCTGTGCTGGCGCAGAGCAAACAGCTACAAGTATCGGCTGCTTATCTGGATGGAGATGTTACTGATCAAGCCCCGGTACAGGTCAATATGCCGTATTTGACCACAGAACAGGGCAGCACCCAGTTACAGATCTTGCCGATCACCAGTGACAATAGCCTCACTGTAGCTGAACAGGACAAGACCATTGTAGTGCGCGGCCAGTATGTCGGTGAAGCACTGCAAGAAAATCAAAAGATTGTTTTACAAATCAATGATCAAAATATTGAGGCAAAACTGGAAAGTGAAGGCGTATTTACTGCCGCGCTTCCTGCACAACAACTGATTCAGTCACCTGCACATATTATCAGTGCCGTCTTGATGCAAGATGATCAGGCACTGCAGCAAACAACGCATGTTTATCAGGTCAATGATCAGCTGAGCAATACCCAGAATCTGGATGTCGATATTCAGCCCTTGGCAGTGGTGGATAGCAACAGTTCAGATACGGTCGAAGTCAGTGGCAAGGTGATTAAACCTTATAGCGACAAGTGGCTTTATTTTGCCATTATTGTCGATAATCTGGCCGCCGGGCTGGCTGGTGCTGCGTTTATTGCATTCTTGTCGAGCTTGACCAGTGTGTCATTTACCGCTGTTCAATATGCGATTTTTAGCTCACTCATGACCCTGACGCCTAAGATTTTAGGTGGCTATTCGGGTACTATAGTCACCAATATCGGTTATCCGAATTTCTTCCTGATGACTACTCTGATTGGGATTCCGATCCTGATTCTGGTGGTCTGGGTCGCAAAACTGCTCGGTGAACACCAACAACAATCTGTACAGAAGGATGATTAATATGCGCATGCTACATACCATGTTACGTGTAGGCAATTTAGAACAATCTCTCAAGTTCTATACTGAAGTACTTGGCATGACTTTGCTTCGTAAGCGTGATTACGAAGAGGGCCGTTTTACCCTGGCTTTTGTCGGTTATGGCGATGAAGAGAATCACACCGTACTGGAATTGACCCATAACTGGGATACAGACAGCTATGAACTGGGCAATGCTTATGGTCATATCGCGATTGCAGTTGATGATGCTTACAAGGCTTGCGAAGAGATTAAAGCGCGTGGCGGTAATGTGGTGCGTGAAGCTGGCCCAATGAAAGGTGGCGTGACTGTAATTGCATTTGTAGAAGATCCAGATGGCTACAAGATCGAGCTGATCCAGCAAGACAACAATGCACGTAATAACTAAGTGTGACGTAGCGAGATATATGAAATGCATTCATGTATAGATGAAAATATTACATCAATCTGAGTGCATAGCATGGGCCCGGCATCTGTTAAGATAGCCGGGCATTTTTATATCAAACAATAAAATCTGAGGGATTATAGGGATATGCTTAAGTTCTTGGCATTGGATCGGTTTACGATACTGTTGTTTGTGATGGTTTTGCTGGCCAGTGTGCTGCCAGTTTCGGGGCAGGCGGCTGAAGTCTTTGGCTGGGTGACGACAGGAGCGATTGCCATCCTGTTTTTCCTGCACGGCGCCAAACTGTCTCGTGAAGCTGTGGTGCAAGGCATTATGCACTGGAAATTGCATACTTTAGTTTTTGCGCTAACTTTTGCCCTGTTTCCGATTCTCGGGCTTTTGGCCAAGCCGATTTTATTACCCATGCTCGGACAGGAACTATATTGGGGTTTCCTGTTTATGTGTTTCCTGCCATCCACCGTGCAGTCCTCGATCGCCTTTACTTCAGTGGCTCATGGCAATGTCGCCGGGGCGGTATGTAGTGCCTCTTTTTCCAATCTGATCGGTATGTTTATTACTCCATTATTGGTCGCATTTTTTATTCTCGGTCAATCTGATCATGGTTTTGATCCGACTTCATCGATTATCCAGATTACACTGCTGCTCTTGGTGCCGTTTATTTCAGGACAGATTCTGCGTCCCTGGATCTATCCGCAAATGATGAAAATGCCAAAAATCGTCAAGGTCTTCGATCAAGGCTCGATTTTACTGGTGGTGTATGGCGCTTTTAGTAGCGCCGTAGTGGCCGGGCTGTGGAATGAAGTGAGCCTGAGTACCTTGTTGCTGCTATTGCTGGCTTGCTCGGTGTTACTCACCATTGTGATGCTGTTATCACTTTATATTCCACGCTGGCTGGGCTTTAGCCGCGCTGACCAGAAAACGGCATTCTTTTGTGGTTCCAAGAAAACCCTGGCCAGTGGAGTGCCGATGGCGCAAATTTTATTTATTGGCCAGCCGCTGGGCATGATTGTCCTGCCGATCATGATTTTTCATCAGATTCAATTAATGGTCTGCGGGATTATTGCCAATCTGTGGGCCAAAGAGACTGGGTCAGAAGCTGAAGAATAATTCGCATATTAAATTCGTTTCACGTATAATAATGCCCACTTGTTGTGCTTAGCTCTGACGGTATCCGTCTCGGTGGGCCAAAAGAATGGTCTGTTGTGGTGTTGATCTGCATGAACGATGTTCCTGCTTCCTCAGTTGAGAGTGATCAATAGCGATGACAGCTAAACCTTCTTGAATCTAATGGAGTAATCGACGATGCGCGCCGATATTCACCCAAAATATGAAACTTTAGTTGCTACTTGTTCATGTGGTAACGTAATCGAAACTCGTTCAGCTCTTGGTAAAGAAACTCTTTATCTAGACGTATGTTCAGCTTGCCACCCATTCTACACTGGTAAGCAAAAGAACGTTGACACTGGCGGTCGTATCGACAAGTTCAAACAACGTTTTGCTGGTATGTCACGTTCTGTTAAACGTTAATATCCAAAATGAAAAAACGGGCTTTAAGCCCGTTTTTTTGTGCCTGCAATTCAGAAGATGATCATGCCACTTTCTAAGTTGCAGGTTTGTAGCAGCACTTAATGCTCTTGCACATCAATCAAATGATCGAGTTTTTTCTGGAAATAATTCCCCTGAATAAAGCGGGCATCCACGTTCCAGGCATTGGCGAACAATGTCATATCATTTAATTCACGGATCAGAATATTGAGTGGCTTGATTTCATTATAGCTGGTGATTTTTTCCTGTAACTGCTCAATCTCGGTATCTTTATTGAGCATATTGGTTAAGCTCGAATGTAAGCTGACACCATCCAGTTCCAGTTCGCGCAGTAAATTTTGACTGTACATGGATTGACCAAAATCACGCAGTGCAATCAGTGCGCCATGTTCATACAGCACGCGTAGATATTTTTGTGCATCTTGTTGATTCAGTAAAATATCTTCTTCTGAGAATTGCAAGATTAGCGGATGCTTCACTTTACTGCGAATAATCGTAATCAGCTTGGAAATAAATTCCGGGAAGGTGCGGTCTTTAAATAGTACGGCACGGTTCAAATTGACAATTAAGCTTGCATCAGGATACTGGGTAATATAGTTGTGTAGCTGTTTACTGGCTTCAACCAGAATCCAGCGATCCAGTTTAATGGACAGTTCATCATCTTCATGAAGTTCTAAAAGGCTAGAAATATCCTGCCATTTATTCTCAAAAATAAAGCCACTGGTCACTTCATAGGTATATAAACGCGTATCTTCTTTATCATAGAGTTGTTGATATTTTAAATGAATCTCACCACGTTCTAGACATTCACTTAAGGCTTTCAAAATAGAAGGTGTAGCGCTAGGAATAGACGTGACTGCTGGACTGACGGCTGCCAATGTTGGGCTGGCAACTGGTGTTTCAGCAACACTGAAATCTATACTCGGCATTTCTACCGCAACCGGACTGCTCAGTGACGCAGGAATATCGAGTTTAAATTCAGCTACAGCTTCTGCTTGAGGTAAAGATGTAGAGAATGCCTGTCCAATCAGCGTATTGCAGTGCATTTCATCCTGCAGGCCCTGTTCAAGCATGACATAGCCCAAGCGCAAATTTAGAGGGAAGGTTTTTTGTCCCACTGTAATGAGTTGCGGTTTGCTTAAGGCATTTAAACTGATCAGTTTGGATTCAAGAATTGCTTTGGAATCTGCCTGTAACATACCTACAACAACATCATATTCCAGTTTAAACAGGGAAATATGGGTCTGTTCCATGAGGAACTCTTTGACTGCTTCAAAGTAGCCACTAAAAGTAGTCCAGTCAGACTGCAGAAGCTCAGGATCATAAGCGCTAAGAGAGAAAGTCACCAAGGCATTTACTGGTGCAGGCTGCTTATTGAGTTCACGCTTAAGTGAATGAAAAACGCTTGGTTTTCCAGGAGTCTTATTGGAGGAAACCGTTTGAGATTGGGTATCAATGCTAATTTGTACCGCATCTTCTTCAGCAGTGGAAGGCAAGAATTCCAGTTTTAATGGGTTAGATGCGGATACATGCGGATTCAGAGACTGAATCTCGACTCGACCTAAATCAAACTGACCCTGAGAAATCTTTTTGAAACGGGTTTTAAAATCATTCAAATCTGAAGGCTGGAGCAGATCCAGAAGCGGTAGGCCAATGATTTCGTCTTCATTTTGCAAGCCAAACAGTTTCAGGTAGTCCGCATTGGCCTGAATATGAATCCCTTCCTGAATGGTGGCAACAGCACGGTTGCTGTCGTCTACTAAAGATTGTGCCTGAATTTGTGCTGTTTCCAGCTCAGTCATTAAATGTTGCTGAGATTGTGACAAACGGCTAAATGACAATGCTCGGACCAGTCCCACATAAAAGCGTTCCAAGTAGTCGAAGTTGAGAATGTCATATACCCCTTTACGGATATATTGCGCATACTGTTCAGCCTGATAATCATCCGGTTTAAGCAAAATCATCGGAAGGTCAGGTTGCTGCGAAAGACGCACGATCCCTAAGGCCTGTTCGTATTTCAGATCGTAGGCACGCCCAAAAATAAGCAGATCCCATTTGAAATTCAGCTGTTTTTCAAAAGACTGCAGATCATCCAGCAGCACAGCATCGACCTGATAATCATGACTGGTCAGAAGATCACGGATTTGGTTATATCTAATTTGATTATCATCAATAATCAGTAAACGTGTTTCAGTACGTTTTAACTTTTTAGACAATAATGGATTTCTCACTTCAATGCTTCCCATAAATCATGATTTCTGCTTTCATTCATGTGCTGATCGATAAAGTTTTCGATCATCTCTTCTTCCTGATCATTGAGTAATTCATAATCAAAACGGATGAAACTCTGCGTAATCAGTTGTGCTTTGGTCAGATAGATTTTGATTTCTTCCTGACCAAGACGTAAATGAATGGTTTGTTTTTCCCTAAACATCTGTGAACCAGAGACAATCAGGCTGGTCGAGACCTGATCCAGTTGCGTCATTTTCACCAACAGGGCAGGCTGATAGTTGACATGATGACGTTCGGTACGGGTATAAGCTGCACAAGGAAAGAGCTCTTGTGCCAAAATTTCCAGCCCGATTTCTAGGCTCTTATCCGTTGACTGCTTGATCCAGCGAATCACACCGCCACGCCACTGACTCTGGGTTTTTTCCTGAACCAGAATGAATTCACCGGTTTTCAGGTTAGCCGGGGTAATACCAGTCCATTTAATCCGGTAACCATTGACACTGATATCCAGAACTTCAGCGCTATGGATCTGTTTGGTTTCTCGATCGAGCGCCTTGATGCTGCTAAAACTACTTGGAATGGCGTTTTCCATCGAGCTGACAAAACTGCTTTCGCTCTGGAAATTATAATTGGCATCGAGTTCCAGGGTTTCATTGAAGTTTTTACCTTTAGACAGGTAAAAATGCGCCACGCTCAAGCCAAAGCAGATATTGATCTGTGCTGAATATTCATAACGTTCATGACGACGCTCGACATTGTTCGAGAGCAGATTGTAGATATGAAAATGCAGTGCAGGGGTCAGGAACAGTTTTTCATTCCGCGACAGATACTGGGCATTTTTGCTTTGAGTACCTGTTAAATGATCCATCAGGTTCTGAGTGGAAATATAGAAGCTCGGCTGAAACTGTGGCTCTTGATGGGAATTAAAGATTGGCGGATGATCTTTGCTGGCATCGACCACATAACGGGACAGCGTGGTTTCCTTCGGCAGGATCTGTACCAGTTTGGCCCAGTCAAAACTGCATAGATACAGGCCCTGAATTTCTGCAGGTCGGATCTGATGAGTATTGAAGATATCCAGTAAAATCAGCTGTGCATAGGCATGTGCAATGTTCTGGATATCATGCTGGGTGCCTAATACCTGATTGATATTGCTTTGATAGAAATTGTTGTCTATTGCACATTCAAGCAGTTGATGGGCAGCCAGCCATTGTCCCAGACCCGGCGTGCTATACAGCATATGTTGTTGATATAACAGAAGTGTGAGTTGTTGCAGGGCATAATAAATCGATACCATCCGGGCAGTTTGAATGCTCTTCTTTTTGCCTAGAGAAAATAGCGAAAACTTCTGATGCGTCAGCTGATGATTACAGCGTTTGACGATATCGATATAAATTTTGGCAAAATGACTGCGCAGCAGCATGGCCAGTTCAATGATCTGGTCATTCCGGTCGGAAGTGATCAGGCCCTGATTGACGAAATGCTTTTCCAGACTGGTCAGGACATTTTCAAGGGTGGGATGCAAGACCTGAATCAGGTCAAAGCGCAGGGTTTCTGGACATTTCAGCTCGGAAACTTCCAATAAGGCATTAAACAGGGATTTGGAGGAATTCCCCAGCTGTAGAATCGAAATCCCCGCAACCCATTCCTGCAAAGCCTTGGCAGTGGTTGGACAAAAGCTCAACTGCTCTCGTTTAAGTTCCGTCGGTGTCTGAAAAATGTCTGAAGTATGCGTGCTCATCTTTATTATTTAACTCAAAAATGTTGAAACCCCAAAAAGCGGTGTCTTATTCTTCTCGCCCGCTATTTCTCGAACCAGTTTAGGAACCAAATACCCCGGAAGGTTCGCTAAAACTTCTGTATAAATCTCATTAATATGGTCAGGCGCTAAATCAAAATGATGCGCACCTTTTACTTTATCAAGTACATGTAAATAATAAGGCATGACCCCGGCATCAAACAAGCGATAGCTTAAATCCACTAAAACCTGAGCAGAATCATTTACCCCGTTTAATAAAACCGCCTGATTCAGAACAGTGATCTGCTGTTGAACCAGTTGGTTTAAACGCTTGCAAGTGAAGTCATCCAGCTCCGATGCATGGTTTGAGTGTACCACCAGAATAATACGTAGCCTACTGTTTTTTAACATGCTAAGTAGCTCTTCGTCGACTCGGTTGGGGATCACAATAGGAACTCGTGAATGTATTCTTAAGAATTTGAGATGTGGTACTGATTCTAGTCGTTCAATCCAGGTTTTTAATTTCCGGTTCGATAAGGTCAGTGGATCACCGCCGCTCAGAATCACTTCATTAATATCGGGTTGGCTTTCCAGATATTGCTTGATATTTATCCAGTCTTCATTTTTAGGCAGATTTTCCTGATAGGGGAAATGCCGGCGGAAACAATAACGGCAATGTACAGCACAGGCACCAGTCAGTGTCAGCAAGAAACGGGATTTATATTTGTGCAGTACGCCGGGTTGCTGATTGGCCTGTTCTTCGCCCAAGGGGTCGGTAACAAATCCTGGATGTTCTTCCAGTTCCAGATGATGGGGCAGCACTTGTAAAAGCAATGGGTCTAAAGGGTTTCCGGTCTGCATTTTGCCCACAAAAGCACGTGGTACCCGCAGTTTAAACTGTTCAGAAGCTAAAATGGCGCCTGAGAGCAGTTGCTCTGGTGCAAGTTGCAGTACTTCAAGCAATTCGCGTGGATCAGTGATCAGGTCGCTGAGCTGTGATTGCCAGTTTTGTTCTTGATATAAATAGTTCGTCATGCCGGAAGATTAACAATAATAAGTGAGAGGACAAAGCCTGATGGGCGCAGTTTAACAGTTTGTGCGGAAGCGCAATAATCCACTGCGCTATAAAATAAAGAGTGATTAAGCTATGCTGATCTTCGTGCTCGCCTGATGGTATTTTAACGTTGAGCAAGACATGAATAAACAAAGGATTTTCATGTCTGATTGTAACTTAAACAGCCTGAGTGGGTGAAAGCGGATTTTTTCATTGCGGCAAAGTGTATTGCTCATTTAGAATACGCAACATCAAATGAATGTGCATGTGGCAACTCAATGTTCGTGTCAGACTTGCTAAATGACATCGCAACAGCCCATAGCATCAATAGATTAAAGTTAGTAAGTTTGGAGTGCGCCAGTCATGGCCTATTATTCTACGAATGATTTCAAGTCAGGCCTTAAGGTTATGCTTGATGGCAACCCATGTTCAATCATGGAAAACGAATACGTAAAACCAGGTAAAGGCCAAGCTTTTAACCGCGTAAAATTACGTAACCTTAAATCAGGTAAAGTTCTGGAAAAAACTTTCAAATCAGGCGAGAACCTAGAAGCGGCTGATATCGTTGAAGTAGAAATGGAATACTTGTACAACGATGGCGAAATGTGGAACTTCATGGATCCTGTTACCTTTGAACAGATCGCAGCTGATAAAACAGCAATGAGCGATGCTGCAAAATGGTTAAAAGACGATTCAAATGAAAAATGTACCATCATGTTGTTCAATGGCGTGCCTTTAAACGTGACTCCACCGAACTTCGTCGTACTTAAAATCGTTGAAACTGATCCAGGTGTTCGTGGTGATACTTCTGGCGGTGGCGGTAAGCCAGCGAAACTTGAAACAGGTGCTGTGGTACGTGTTCCATTATTCGTACAGCAAGAAGAAAGCGTTCGTGTAGATACCCGTACTGGTGATTATTTAGAACGTGCATAATGGTTTGAAAATAGACTATTATCGAGAGGGATGATTTAAATCATCCCTTTTTTTATGCCAAAGTCTTAGAGGAAAAGCGAAAGAACAGGCGTAAAGTCGCAAGGGAAAACAGCAGTACCTCGAACAACAACAATCACGCTGATTTGTATGCATCACAATATGAGGGATTGAATGGAAACTTTACAAAAGAAGTCGACGCTGACTTCGAAAATGATTTGGCTTTTGGTAGCCATTGTGGGTGCAGTCTCTTTTGGAGTTCTGGCACTGAGTCGGGGTGAGCATGTCAATGCAGTCTGGCTGGTACTTGCCGCCGCCTGTGTCTATAGCATTGCTTACCGTTTCTACAGTTTATTTATTGCCACCAAAGTATTTGAGCTGAATGAACGCCGTTTAACGCCTGCGCATCGTCTGGCCGATGGTCTGGACTATGTGCCGACCAATAAAAGTGTTTTGTTTGGCCATCACTTTGCAGCGATTGCCGGTGCAGGTCCGCTAGTAGGCCCGATCCTGGCAGCGCAAATGGGCTATTTACCTGGGACGATCTGGCTGTTAGTCGGTGTCGTACTTGCGGGTGCAGTCCAGGATTTTCTGGTACTGTTTATTTCCACCCGTCGTGACGGTCGATCACTCGGGGAAATGGCAAAACAGGAACTGGGAACCTTTGCCGGTATTATCGTGATGCTTGGTGCCTTGGGCGTGATGATTATCATTCTGGCGGTACTGGCACTGGTAGTGGTGAAAGCTCTGACCAACAGCCCATGGGGTGTATTCAGTATTGCAGCGACCATTCCGATTGCGATCTTTATGGGCATCTACATGCGTTTTATCCGCCCGGGTAAAATTGCTGAAGTCTCGATTATTGGTTTTGTCTTGATGATGCTGGGCATTATCTACGGTGAAAACATCGCACAACATCCATATTGGGGTCCGTTCTTTACGCTTTCTGGCACTGAACTCACTTGGGCACTGATCATTTATGGTTTCATTGCATCGGTACTGCCAGTCTGGCTATTGCTTGCTCCACGTGATTATCTGTCGACCTTCCTGAAAATTGGCGTGATTGCAGGTTTGGCCGTGGGTATCCTGTTTGCCATGCCTGAAATGAAACTGCCAGCGATTACCAAATTCATTGATGGGACTGGTCCTGTATTCGCAGGTTCTATGTTCCCATTCCTGTTCATTACTATTGCGTGTGGTGCGATTTCCGGTTTCCATGCCTTGGTTTCTTCAGGGACGACACCGAAACTGGTCAACAACGAACGCGATATCCGTATGATCGGTTATGGCGGTATGTTGATGGAATCTTTTGTAGCGATCATGGCTTTGATCTGTGCTGCAATTCTGGATCCAGGAATTTATTTTGCGATTAACTCACCAGCAGCCTTGCTCGGTACTACCGCAGAAAGCGCAGCAGAAGCAGTGCGAACCCTTGGTTTTGTGGTAACCCCTGAAGCCTTGAATTTACTGGCACAGGAAGTGGGTGAGAACTCGATTCTGTCGCGTACTGGTGGTGCGCCAACTTTTGCAATTGGTATGGCGCATATCATCACCGAAATTTTCAACAGTCGTGAAATGATGGCGTTCTGGTATCACTTTGCGATTTTGTTTGAAGCACTATTCATCCTGACTGCTGTAGATGCGGGTACGCGTGCCTGTCGTTTCATGGTGCAGGATACTGTCGGTATTGTGATTCCAGCAGTAAAACAATCACATAATTTCTTCGGAAACCTGTTGGGTACTGCGGTTGCAGTGGCAGGCTGGGGCTTCTTCGTCTATCAGGGCGTAGTCGATCCACTCGGCGGGATTAACAGTTTATGGCCGCTGTTTGGTATTGGTAACCAGATTTTGGCTGCGATGGCGCTCATTCTTGGTACTGTCATTCTGTTCAAGATGAAAAAACAGAAATATGTGTGGGTGACAATTATCCCGACAGTGTTCCTGTTCATCACTTCCATGACAGCAGGCTGGCAAAAGATTTTCCACGAAAATCCAAAGATTGGTTTCTTGGCGCAGGCAGATCGTTTCAACACGGCGATTGCCAATAATGAAATCCTAGCGCCAGCGAAAACTGTGGCAGAAATGCAGACGGTAGCGATGTCGAACCAGATTAATGCTGCACTCTGTGCTTTTTTTATGATTGTAGCCTTTGTCATGTTGTTTGCTGCAATTCGCGTTATCCGTCGTGCATTGGCAAATCCTGAGCCATCTGTACATGAAGCAGAAGCGATTTATCGCGATCCTGAAGAGATTCAGCCAGCGAAAGGTCATTAAGGGGAATATTATGAATCTGAAGTTTGCCAAAAGCGGGAAAACGATGATTTATAAAATCATCAAGATGACCGTAATGTCACAAAAGGATTTAATACTGAATCCGAAAAACTGGTCGCGGATTGCGACCTTGTGGCAACGTTTGCAGCAAAGTTTCCGTCTGATGGTCGGTGTACCTGATTACCATACCTATGTGGAGCATATGCGCAAGCATCATCCCGATCTGGAAGCCATGGACCCGAAAACATTTTATCGTCACTGTGTGGATTCCCGTTATCCATCTGCGGGCGGTGATATGAAGAAGTGTCCGTGTTAATCATTAATTCATAGCAAGCGCCTTTCGGGGCGCTTTTTTTTATCGTTAAAAATTAATATGAGGAATAGACGATCGCGTTAAATCTGAGGTCATTGATTGAGCTAGCGTAGAAAAGTTTTATTATAAAAATCCATGAAATCGCTTAAGTCTCTATACCTTTTAAGTATGATTCTTTTCAAATAGATGGATGAGCTCAGATTGGTATTTTGAGATTTGAGCGAAAAGAAAAATGATCTCTATTTGTGTCGATCATTTTATTTGTTTTCTGCGCTTCTTACTTCTTTTCAACCTGATCATTTTGACTCTTCTATTATTTAAATCCTCGCCATTTTCTAATCAGTATTTTTATTCAGTTACACAGACAGATGATTGATCTTTTGGGAAAATTTAAATTTCAGTGTATGTTAATCTTAGGCCATGTTTTATTAAGGAAATTATTGTGATCTGGGGCATGAAACAAAAGGAAAATAACGACATTGCACACATCAATACTGTGCTTGAACAAAAAATTGCAAGTTATGCACCCAAGATCCAGCGTTTTTTTGAAGAAGTTAATGCCATTGTGTTGGATAAGCAGGCCCAGACCACACTGGCACTCTGTTGTTTGATTGCAGGCGGACATGTCTTATTTGAAGATTTACCCGGATTGGGTAAAACTACATTAGCCAGCAGTCTGGCACATCTGGCTGGGTTAAAGTTCCAGCGGATCCAATTTACCAATGACATGCTGGCCAGTGATGTCATCGGTATTAACATGTTTAACCAGAAAGAACATCAGTTCGAGTTTAAACAAGGCCCGATTTTTACTCAGATTTTACTGGCAGATGAAATCAACCGTTGTAGTCCCAAAACCCAAAGTGCCTTACTCGAAGCCATGGAAGAAGGCTATGCCACCATTGATGGCGTACGCTATGCCTTACCGAAACCTTTCTGGGTGATTGCGACACAAAACCCGCTATTCCAAAGTGGTACTTACGCTTTGCCGGAATCCCAGCTAGACCGTTTCCTGATGCGTTTATCTTTGGGGTATCCATCACGCCATGCAGAAAAACTGTTATTACAGCAGGAATCCCGTTTTGCCCTGATTGCAAGTCTGGCGCATATTTTTACCGAAGATGAAATTCTGGATCTGCAAAGTCTGACGCATCAGATATTTATCAGTGAAGCGATTCAGGAATATTTGCTTGATCTAGCAGAAGAAACCCGTAAAAGCCGTCATGGACTTTCTACGCGTGGCCTTCTGGCCTTGAAGCGCGCAGCACAAGCGTATGCTTTGATTCAGCAACGTGCTTTTGTCACACCAGATGATGTGCAGGCTGTATTTGTCGCGGTGACTTCGCATCGTCTGGGTTTAAGTGAAGCTGAAACGTTTAATGTGATGCAACAGGTTGCGGTCAGCTAAAGGAGTCCTCTCTTGGATAAAACCTGGCAAAAATGGCTGGCCAAGCGCTTTCAATTCTCACAGCAGAAACAGCTCTCGCAGAAAGATGTCTTGGTATTTATTTATCAGCAGGGCTATCTGTATCTGGTGTTGATCTTCATCACCTTTGTGGCCGGGGTGAACTATGCCAATAACCTGATTTTAGGTTTCTGCTTTTTAATCAGTGCGGTGCTGTGTATCAGTTTTTATCTGACTTTTAAGCAATTGCATGACCTGAAAATTGAATTGATCGCAGATGATGTGGGGCAGGTCGGTCATAGCGTGAATCTGCATCTTTATTTTCAACAGCAGCAGCTTCGCCCCCGCTATTTGTATATCAAAGCAGGGAATCAGCTAGCGAAAGTTTATCTGAATGCACAAAAACAGCAATTTATTCTGCCATTTTATGCAGAGCAACGTGGCAAGTTTGATTATCCGGTGATTCAGATTTATTCGGTTTATCCCTTTGGGTTAGTTCGAGCCTGGACCTATCTTTATCATCAGCATTCGGCCTGGGTCGCGCCTAAAGCTGAAGTTTTTAGCACAGAAAATAAATATCACTTTAACCGTTTTGAACCGGATATGGATGAGTTTCGTGAATTGCGCAATTACCAGTCAGGCGATTCCTTGCAGGCGGTGTCCTGGAAGCAGTTTGCGCGTGGACAAGGCTTGTATGTCAAAGTCTTTGAGCAATATCAGGATGAACACAGTATCGAGATTCATTATGCACATATGCCGAGTCAGTCACATGAAGAAAAACTTGAATTTGTGATGGGTCTGGTCGAGCAATGCGAGCAGCAGCAATGTGCGTATAGTCTGCATTTGCCACAGGCCGAATTGCCTCAGGGTGCAGGTGAAGAACAACTGCGGAAAGCCAAACAATTGTTGGCGCAGGCCTAAGGCGGGTAAATTCATGATCAATGCAAAAATCCGTACCTCGATTGTGTTGACTTTGGGCCTGATTCTCATCGCCCAGATGGCATTTATTCCGGTTCTACTCAGTATTATTTTTGCGATTAGTATTGTATGTATCTGGATTTTCCTGAAACGTCAGCAGCCATTTCCCAAAACGGGCACTTTTCTACTGACGGCTTTGGCACTCGGCAGTATTTATTTGAGCCATCATAGTTTTATTGGTGTTGAGGCTGGGGTAGCAGTTTTATCTACTTTTTTATTTGCTAAATCACTGGAAAGTAAAAATAAACGTGACCTGATTATTCTGTTTAATTTTGCCCTGTTTGTTGCTGCCAGCTCATTCCTATATAGCCAATCTTTTGGGATGGCGATTGTGATCGTGCTGTGTTTAATCAGCTGTCTGATTGGTTTGTACCGGATTCAGACTAGCGATTTTGAGCAGGAGCAGATCACTCAGCGCGCAGCATTGCAACAGGATGCCAAACATGTGGGCAAGTTTATCTTGTACGCTGTTCCATTTTTTATCTTGCTGTTTATTTTCTTTCCGCGCTTGCCACCACTTTGGCATATTCCCATTCCTGAAAATAAGGGTGTGACCGGCATTGGCGATAGTATGTCACCTGGGGATATTGCTGAATTATCCCAATCCAGTGCCCTTGCTTTCCGGATTATTGGTGATATCAGCAAGCTTCCGCCACGCTCAGAACTCTATTGGCGAGCGTTGGTGCTAGATGAATATGATGGGCAACGCTGGACCAGCAGTTTCGTCAATCAGCAGCCTTTAATGCGACAACCGATGGATACTTCACCCGTACCTACAGGCTGGAACTACCAATATCTGGCTGCGGATCCTTCGGTGTTCTGGATCATGGGGTTGGAAAAATCGATACCTGTGGAACGCCGTTATTATAACCGTCAGGATTGGAGCATTGTGCCGAGACGGCTCACGCAACGTGTTGAACCGATTTCGTTACAGTGGGTCGGGACAGCATATGATCCTCAGGCTTTGCCAACGCAATATATCGAAAGAACGAATACTCAGGTGCAGCGCCGACTTGACCCGAGAGCGCAACAATTAGCACAACGTCTATATGCGCAAAGTGCGGAAGATCCTCGGCGTTATGTGCAGCAAGTCTTGAATTGGTATCAGCAGAATAACTTTATTTATACCCTGAAGCCGGGCCAACTGGGGCAAAACCGGATTGATGAATTCCTGTTTAATTCCCGGCAAGGTTTTTGTGAACACTATGCCTCGAGTTTCGTGATGTTGATGCGTTATGTCGGGATTCCTGCACGGGTCGTCACCGGCTATCAGGGTGGGGAGTTGGCACCAGATCGCATGAGCTGGGAAGTCCGACAAATGGATGCTCATGCCTGGACAGAAGTCTGGATTGACCAGAGATGGCAACGCTTTGATCCAACCGCGATGATCGCTCCACAGCGTATAGATGATGGCATGCAAAATCTGCTTTCTCAGGATGCATGGGTATCGGCAAATCAGTCGACCTGGAACTCGCAGCATAATCTATGGGTCACCAAACTACGCGTTTGGAGCGATTATGCCATCTACCAATGGCAAAGTAAGGTGGTGGGTTATAATGCAGAATCACAACAGAGCTGGTTATCAAAATTAGGACTCGGTTCAGTTTATTCGAGTGTCATAATTTTGCTGGGCAATATTGTGCTACTGATTTTGGCCTATGTCTTCAGAATTTATCTGAAAGCCCGACAGGCTCAATCTCCATTAGATCGCGCTATTCAGCAGCTGAATCAATCTTTAGCTGACGATCTCAAAAAACAGTCTGCTGAAACTTTTCATCACTGGATGCAGCGTTTATCTCAACAGGTTCAGATTGAAAACCAGACTGCCTTTATTCAAGCTATACAGGTTTTTGAAAAAAATCTTTATTCGGGAACCCCAATAACTGAACAAGAATTGAAAAAATTCAAGGATTTGCTTAAAACTTGCGCGGACGTTTTAAAAACTAAATGAAAAGGCTTGTTTTCGGTCGGAAAAATTTATAATATGCCAAGCATTCTAGGTGTATAGCTCAGTTGGTTAGAGCGCTACGTTGACATCGTAGAGGTCAGCAGTTCGAGTCTGCTTATACCTACCAAGATTCTAAACGTTATGTTATAAGGGTTTTAAGCGAAAACAGTAGCTTAAAGCCTTTTTTTAATGCCTTGAGTAAAGTGAGCCGTTATCCGCACTATCTGCAAAACCCGTATTTTATGCAGTTATTGCCGTTAAATTTACGTCAAGTTTACGTCAAGAATTTTGGAAATTACGTCATGAAATTACCCAAGCCCAGAAAGCGCGGTTCGGCCTACTACATTGAACTAATGATCAATGGAAAACGTTCTTCAGCAACTCGTGATACCGCAAAAGAATGTGAGCAAGGGGTAGCTCAAAAGATGCTTGAAGCGAAGGTCAATCAGATGGCGGAAGACTTGAGCATAAAACAGTACTATCCCTTCAAAACACTTTTTCATAAATACTATGATAAGCATGGCCGTAAACTTCGCGGATCCAAATACGTCAAAGAACAATTAGCGCCGTTTGATGAAAAGTTTGGTGCACTGGCAGATATGTCTATTCATGACATTTAGCTTAAATATTTCAGCTCAAAGTTCCGCAAATTAATAAATTGATTGAAGTGCTGCACTTGCGTTGTACTCGGCTGGAATAGGCTGATCAGCTACAGGCAGATTCGCAGTGTAGGTTCAGTCAATTTTTTATCACGCACAGCGCTTGCTTCATGCTAGATGACATCTTCTAGGGTTTGCGCATCGTAAGATGTTGCTGATGCTGATATGCCTTAAAGAAGAAGGGTAAGAGCAGATAGATCTGTATAAATGTTTGGGCCTGCAGCATTTCGGCTTGTATGACTTTTTTACGTTGGTCACTACGGCGCTCGCTGGCGAACTTAAGGTTTTTTGGCATGGACTTTTATTATTTTTATAATCAGTCTTCATGATAAAAGTAAATTGTTGATCCTAACCGTTTGATCAAAAACCTGGGAATAAACTGCAGGATTTTTGTTGGAAAAGTCGCAATTTTGATAGGGCTAAGTGCAGAATTAAAACGGATTAAAGCTCTTAATGATATGAAAAATAATAGTTTTTATTTCAAAAAAATCTCTAGGGTTTTCGGTTGTATTGAATTATTTCAATAGTACATCTTCAGATTGTAGATAAGGCCTTACCAGATACAAAGACTGCATCGGGTAAGTAGTTTAATTAATGGCTACTCGATTTGACCATAACTTTATTCTGATACATCTTTGCATCTGCTTCTTTGATAGCTTCAGCTAACCCAAAGGTTGGATTACGCATTGCAAAGCCAATTGCAGCACTAATTCCAACTTTTGTAAAAGTATTTTGAATTCTTGATGCAAGCTTCTTCGCATGCTCTAAGTTAGTTTCAATGGTCATCACAGCAAACTCATCACCTCCTAAGCGAGCGATAATATCATTACTACGTACCGTGTTTTTGAGAGCTAAAGCCATTCTTTGAATGAGCTCATCACCTGCAGCATGACCCAGAGTATCATTTGTGATCTTAAGATCATTAAGGTCTATCATAAGAATAGCAGTAGGGTGACCATAACGCTTACAGCGCTCTTCCTCTTTGATAATAAGCTCATCCCAAGCACGACGGTTGAAAAGTCCAGTCATTGGGTCGGACATTGCTTCTATTTCAAAACGCTCAGCTTTACGTATGTACTCAGCAGCTTTCATATCAGCTTGAATCGTATAACTGAGTACCTTTGCTATCAACTCGAATAATGGAGCATCTTCAACAAGAATTTTAGGTTGAGGTTCGGGATCAATTGCACATAGAGTGCCAAAAAGAGAGCCATCTTCTTTATACAGAGGTTGGCCGATATAGGCTTTAATTGAGACTAGGTGATTTATAGGTGCATCTGCGTAAACTTGAATATCAGGTGAATAGGGAGCAATACGAGGCATATTACTTTGTACCATGTGTGAGCAGAATGAGTCTGCCCAATGAAATACTTGTCCGGGCTTAACGTTATAGCCATTATCTTCACTCAATAATACAATCCAGTCGTCACCCTCAGTACGAGTAATCATCCACAATTTGAAGCCAAAGCGTTGAGATAAGAATTTTAAAATGGCTTGGCCAGCTTCTTCAAAGTTATTAAAGTTAATATTATTCATGAAGTGAACCTACTGCAACAGTAAGAATATATATGCGAAATACCCAATATATGAGTAATTCTTATAAACGGGAGCCTAAAATAGGTATTATATAGAAATGTGTGAAATTTATACTAAAAATAATACTTAAAGAAATTTATTTTTATAATGAAATTTAAAATTAGCCTGCGGTTAGAAATACCAAGATGTAATTTTCTTATTACTTATGAAAAAATGCAATCACTGCCATTATAGCTGCGATATTCATAAGTATTAGAAATATATAAAAAGTCATAATGAATCGAAGCTACCAAAAAATTTTCAAAATTATAGTTCTAAAGAAGCATTTTAAATGTATCTTAATTATTAACAACGAAAGGAAATTGTAAAGTCGAAAGGAAAAGTGTCTAACCCTTTATATTATAATAATATTTATATTAATTTAGTGATTTATCCAAATCATTCAACAGTTTATCTTCATTGTACGCATTGGGGGGGACAATCTTATAAGAGCTGGTATATAGTTTCCTTTAAATTTTTTGGGATAAGCTTCACATATAAGAAAAAATATAAAGTTTATTGTTATTTAACTTTGAATTATATAGAGAATCTTATAAAAGAGAACTCGTACATATCGGATTGTTTAATATGAACTTAGAAAAATAAGTGATTAAAATCATGTCATCGTTTCTAATAATTATAGGATTTATATGATGTTTTACAGGGATAATTTTTAGACCACATATTTCCCATAAAAAGGTCAAGAATTATATGGCTGCAAAAGCTGCTGGCTTCTTATGTATGTTACCAGGAGTATTTCTATTTTGTCTTAGATCTTATTTAACATAAATCCCCCCGCTAGGGGGACTCGATTCTAGTCTTAAAAAACTTCGTAATTACATACTTCTATTCTTGAAATAAAATCGAGAGGCATTGTCAGTCTCTCAGCTGTAATAGTTTCAAAATGAACCCAGATAGCAGCATCTCTATTCTCAAAACTAATACTTACAAGTTTAACTAAGTCGTAAGGTTCAACATTATGGGTCAAGATAATATTATAGAGGTGATCTGAGCGTACGTACGAAATAAGGATTTGATGGATAGTTAATTGCTCTTTACTGCTTAACTCACTGTAATTACTTAGTTCTGGTAAATCATTTTGAATATTCACTTCAATCCTTAACAATCTTAAATTTTCTGTAGAAAACGGCGATTTTATCAATTTAGACAACGCTGAATATATTGGCTTTTGTTAATTCTTTCTAAATCTTGTTCTCGCTCGATAAACATAGCGTATACAGTTAACTACCTGACCTACAAATATACATTGGTTGTTTAACTCAATAATATTTGGCTTGAACTCTGGACTTAGAGCCTGAAGATATCTTTTTCCATTTGTCTCAATAACTAATTTTTGAAAGTAGCATCATCACCGTAACGAACCATAATAATGTCATCAGATTGCATGTCTCCGTAATAAGCATCCGGATCAACTGGACTGCTCCCAGTATCCTAGACATAAGACAGCCTCATTTTAAAACTGTTTCCAATGGTTTTGGAGTCCCCATCTCAGATTGTATTCATAAAGCACATATATTTTATATTGCGAATATGCGTATATTCATATATAAAGCTATGATTCGTCGATAAGAGGGAAGCTCATGAATCAAATGCCAAAAGTCCAAATTTATCATAACCCGGCCTGTGGCACCTCACGCAATACGCTGGCGTTAATTCGCAATGCGGGAATTGAGCCGGAAGTGATCGAATATCTGCTTACGCCACCCTCGAAAGATCAGCTGGTCAACATGATTCGGGATGCCGGTTTGACGGTTCGTGAAGTGCTCCGTAAAAATGTCGATCCCTACACCGAGCTGAATCTGGATGATGCCGGCTGGAGCGATGAGAAACTGCTGGATGCCATGCTGCAACATCCGATCCTGATCAATCGCCCGTTGGTGGTTACCGAGTTTGGAACCCGATTATGCCGTCCATCGGAAGTGGTACTGGATATTCTGCCTTTGCCACAATTAAAAGCCTTTGCCAAAGAAGACGGTGAAATCATCGTGGATGAACAGGGCAATCGGGTAAAATAAAGTGTCCCCCCATGCGAAAAAGCTTCAACTTGATTGGAGCTTTTTTATCTGAAAAACACATTGACGATGATCTATATCGGAAAAAGCGGGAAATTGTTCAAGCGAGCGCTTTCTGGTAGGCATATTCTGATCTGGATATCATTTTTGACAGGTCATCTTTACCATATATATGGATATGTGTATATTTGCATAAAAAATGGGAGCAATTATGGACCACGTTCAGTTTTTTAAATGTTTATCTGATGAAACACGTCTCAGTATTGTCCTGCTAATTGCACAAAACAAAGAGCAATGCGTCTGTGATCTGACCGATAAACTGCAGTTAAGCCAGCCGAAAATTTCACGTCATCTGGCCTTGTTACGTTCTTGTGGTTTACTCAACGATCGCCGGCAAAGCCAGTGGGTGTACTACAGCATTAATCAGCAATTGCCGGCCTGGTGTTTTGAAATTCTGGACGTGCTAAAAGCTAGTGAGGTTCCGGTTTTATTTGATTCTTCCGCTCTATCGATTCAGAGCCATTGCGAGTAAGTTTTCATGAAATTTTTGTTTTTATGTACGGGGAACAGTTGCCGCAGCATTCTCTCTGAAGTGTTGTTCAATAGCCGTGCGCCAGAAGGCTGGGTCGCTTACAGTGCCGGCAGCAAACCTTCCGGTCAGGTGCATCCCTTGACGCTTGAAACCCTGCACAATCTGGGCTTGTCGACTGAAGGCTTATCCAGCAAAAGCATTGATGCCTGTGAACAGTATCAGCTAGACGTGGTGATTACCGTCTGTGATGCGGCAGCACAGGAAGCGTGTCCTCTTTATCTTGGCGGAGCGATCAAGGCGCACTGGGGCCTGTCTGATCCGTCCCATTTAGAGGTGGATAAAGAAGAAAAAATGAAAGCCTTTATGAGCACTGTTGAACATATCAATCGTCGCCTGGATGCTTTGTTTAAACTTAACGTAAATGAGCTTTCTCGCTCGCAATTGATTGCAGCGATTAATCAAATTTCGAATGTTGAGTAAGTCACATGTCTGAAAAACGCATGTCCTTTTTAGATCGCAACCTGACGCTCTGGATTTTTATTGCCATGGCGTTAGGCATCGCCATAGGAAACTTTTTTCCTCAAGCATCGGTTGCTCTGGATCAATTCAGTATTAATTCAGTCAATATTCCAATCGCGATTGGTCTGATTCTGATGATGTATCCACCCCTGGCAAAAGTGGATTATGCGACCTTGCCGCAAGTGTTTAAGGATAAGAAAACCCTGACGCTATCTTTAATTCAAAACTGGTTGATTGCTCCGGTACTGATGTTTGCGTTGGCTGTGATTTCTTTGCATAGCTATCCAGAGTATATGACAGGCGTGATCCTGATTGGTTTAGCTCGATGTATCGCCATGGTACTGGTGTGGAATGGTCTGGCCTGTGGTGATAACCAATATGTTGCAGCATTGGTGGCGTTTAACAGTATTTTCCAGATTTTATTCTTCAGTACCTATGCCTGGTTATTCCTGACCTTCCTTCCGCCATATTTTGGTATTGAAGCTCAAGTGATCAATCTTAGCTTCTGGACCATTACCCATGCTGTTCTGGTTTATCTTGGAATTCCGTTCTTATTGGGTTTCTTAACGCGCTTAATTTTGGTGAAACAAAAAGGCGTAGAATGGTATCAAAACAAGTTCATTCCAAAAATCAGCCCGCTGAGTTTGATGGCTTTGCTGTTTACGATTTTGGCGATGTTTAGCTTAAAAGGGGGGGATGTCGTAAGTCTTCCACTGGAAGTTTTACGCATCGCGATTCCTTTAATCATTTACTTTGTGGCCATGTTCTTTATTAGCTTCTTTATGAGTAAATGGATGGGCAATGATTATCCAAAAACTGCTGCAATCTCATTTACTGCGGCTGGAAATAATTTTGAATTATCACTTGCAGTCGCTATTGCAACTTTTGGTATCGCTTCGCCGGTTGCTTTTACCACGATTATTGGGCCATTGGTTGAAGTACCTGTGTTAATTGCTTTAGTGAGTGTTTCACTGTGGCTAAGAAAGAAATATTTTAAAGAGGCTTGATCCGATGAACCTGCCTAACGTAGATCCAAATCTTATTGAACAACCCACCTTTGAAAAAGTCCAAGCCAAAGAACTAGCTCATCCTCCTCGGATTTTACTGCTCTATGGGTCTAATCGGGAACGTTCTTACAGTCGCCTTGCAGTTCTTGAAGCTGGTCGAATCCTTGAATATTTTGGGGCAGAAGTCAAAATCTTCCATCCCAAAGGGCTACCTTTACCGGAAGATGCTGATACTGAACATCCAAAAGTAAAAGAACTGCATGAGCTTCTGGCATGGGCTGAAGGTATGGTGTGGTGTTCACCGGAACGCCATGGTTCTATGAGTTCCATCTTTAAATCCCAGATTGACTGGATTCCTCTGGCAGGGGGTGCAATTCGTGCCACTCAGGGAAAAACCCTTGCCTTGATGCAAGTCAGTGGGGGATCACAGTCCTTTAATAGTCTGAACCAGATGCGTGTTTTGGGGCGTTGGATGCGGATGATCACGATTCCAAATCAGTCTTCAATTCCAAAAGCATTCCTGGAATTTGAAGAAGATGGACGAATGAAGCCATCAGCATTCTATGACCGGATTGTCGATGTGATGGAAGAACTGTATAAGTTTACTTTACTAACCCGTGGGCAAAGTGCTTATTTGACCAACCGTTATTCGGAACGCAAGGAATCGGCTGAAGAGCTTTCCAAACGGGTAAATCAGCGTAGTTTATAAATTCTAGGTGATCAGAGAGACTGAAAAGTATCTTGAGCAATGGAAGGCTAATTTAAACGCTTGAAAATTTTATGAAATACGCCCAGTCTGATAAGCAGGCTGGGTTTTTATTTGATGACAATAAAGAAGGGGGGAAATATTTTGGCTCAATTACAAGCTGAAGTTGATGTGATCATCATCGGTGGTGGACAGGCCGGTTTGTCCACGGCTTATTTCTTAAAGCGTAAGAACATTCCGTTTATCATCCTAGATGATCAGCCTCAGCCTGGAGGTGCCTGGCAGCATGCCTGGGAGTCCTTGCGCCTTTTCTCCCCGAATAGCTGGAGTTCGCTGTCAGGCTGGATGATGCCGGCGACCGAACAGACCTATCCGACCCGCAATGAGGTGATCGATTATTTGACCGCCTATGAGCAGCGCTATCACTTTCCTGTAGTTCGTCCGGTGCGTGTGGAACGCGTGGAAAGTAAGGGCCAGTATTTAGAGGTTTATGCCGGGGAACAATCCTGGAAAGCCAAAGCGGTGGTAAGCGCTACAGGGACATGGAGCCAACCATTTATTCCCGAGTATGCCGGCCGTGAGCATTTTCAGGGCGTACAACTGCATTCCGCAGATTATAAAAATGCTGAGTTATTTAAAACCAAGAAAGTCATGGTGGTGGGTGGCGGTAACTCTGGTGCACAAATCTTGGCAGAAGTATCTCAGGTGGCCGAAACGCTTTGGATCACCCAGACACCGCCGCAGTTTCTGGCAGATGATGTCGATGGCCGTGTCCTGTTCTTAAGGGCGACTGAGCGCCTGAAAGCCCAGCAGGAAGGTAGAAAGATTGAGCAGCCCATTGGGGGGGTGGGTGATATTGTCATGATTGATTCAGTTAAAGATGCACGTGAGCGAGGCATTTTGCAGAGCAGGCGTCCATTTTCAGCTTTTACAGAACATGGCGTGATTTGGGAAGATGGCAGCACAGCGCATGTGGATGTGGTGATCTGGTGTACAGGATTTAAGGCGGCGCTGAATCACCTCAGCAGCCTCGGAATTATCCAGCCGGACCAGACCATTGCGGTTCAGAATGGCCGCTCTGTTCAGGTACCAAATTTATGGCTGGTGGGCTATGGAGAATGGACAGGTGCTGCTTCGGCCACGCTGGTCGGGGTTTCCCGGACAGCTCGGGCAGTAGCGGAAGACATCGCTGCATTTTTGGCCTGAGAGGATTTGATCCTGATTCAGTCGAGTGGATTGAGTGAATAGTATCTGTCTGCAACGAGCGTCATACCCGATGGTCTGATGCTCGTGATGATACGCTTGCATTGACGTTCGAATTTAATCAGGTAACTTATGCCCACAATGTGGACAGAAGAAATATTTGTTTTTTTCCTGCTCGAGTTGTTCTTTCTTACGCTCATGAATAAGTTCTAACAGGATATCCTGCATTTGTTCTTTGCTCAGTCCGACTTCTTTACGTAAAATTTCAATTTTTTCTTGATCTTCAATTAAGTCAATTTCTGCATCATCGAGCAGTTCACGAAATCTTAATTCCAGTTTGTGCTTGCGCTGTCTCAGCTCATTGGCCAGACCATTTGCCAGAATACCCGCAGGAAGCGCTGCCAGACCCACCCCTAAAATAGTAATTAAAGCCCCTAGAAAGCGGCCTAAGGGGGTGATTGGTGTCACATCGCCATAGCCGACTGTGGTCAGTGTCACCACTGCCCACCACATGGATGCAGGGATGGAGCTAAAGACTTCTGGTTGAGCCTTATTTTCAACCACATATACTCCAGCCGCCGCGATGATGATCATGATCAGCAGGATAAAAATAACCGCCTGAAATGAGCCCTTTTCGCGCTTGATCACCCGCAATAAAATCTGCAGGGAGACGAAATAACGGGTTAATTTGAGTAATCTGAATAATCGAAGGATTCGCAGGAAGCGTAAATCGAGATGCACAAAGAAGTTAATATAGGCCGGGAGAATCGCCAACAGGTCAATGATGGCACCGCCACTACGGATCCATAACCATCGGTTTTTCCATGCACCTTCAAAGGGGTCTTTTTCCGCAATGGCCCAAAATCTTAATAAATATTCCAGGGTAAAAATAAAGATCGAGAATAATTCAAAGGCATCAAACAGCAGCTGATAGGATTGATAGAGGTCATTGATTGATTCAAGTAAAACGGCAGCAGTATTCCCAATAATCAATATAATCAGAAATATATTGATGACGCGACTTAAGATGCTTTCGTGTTCTTCATTATGCAAATTGTCATAAATAAATCTGCGAAGCTTATACCAGGCCTTGAATTCCATAACAGTGCATTACGGTGCGATAAGATGCTTTGAGTTTAGCGCAAGCCCGGCCATCGAAAGGAAATTTTTAAAAAATTAATCAGAATTGTGGGGTGGTGATTATCCTGGATTTTTAGGGCTAAAGCGAGTGTGCACGACTCTAAAATCCCCAAAGCATTCTGGTAAATCTCACTACGGAATACTTGAACGATACCGATACAATACTGCTTCAACAAATACCCTGTTGTCTTTGGCAGTTACTCAAACAGTACTTGCTCGTCCGGGCAACAGATCCTTAATCTGTTCCCACTGATCATCTCTTAATGCATAGCGTTTAGTCATGAAAAAATAATGAGGACAGATTAGATTTTTTTAAGCTAATTGGTGACAGGCCTAGTTGCATCAAGTGATCTTTTTTCTCTGGCATTTTTGTTTTCATAGAGGGGTCTTATTATTTTTATACCTGTTTCTATGCTAAAAATTAAAAGTGCGTTGTGATCGCCTGCTCATAAACTTGAGAATACAGAGAAGGTTTTTGTTGAAGAAAAAGTTATTTGTATAAACAAAGGAAGTGATTTGAATTGGTGATATCTTTATTGGATGTTGAAAAGTAAGAATTTTTATTTCAAAAAATCTCTAGGGTTTTCGATTGTATTGAATTGATTTCAATGCGAAGCCCATAGGGCTGTCGGGCATTGAAAGAGAGCTGATAGCCATACTGTTTTAACAGGTTAGCGGTCAATGCCAGTCCTAAACCATGGCCGTGCTGCTGAGCAGATTTGCGCCAGAAGCGTTGTCCTAAATGTTGGATATCCTGTGCTGTCAGTTGCTGTCCATCATCTTCAATCACTAGGCAACCAGACTGCATGGAAATCCAGATATGGGCAGCCTGTGCATGCAGCAGGGCATTTTCAAGCAGATTTTTCAGTACGGTATACAGCACAAATTCAGGCAGCTGAATTTCGCCCAAGTTGTCCCAGTTTACTTGTATTTTTTTGTTCATTTCTGGATAGCGTGTACCTAAGTCTGCAAGAACTTTCTCAAGTGTGGGGCGAAGCCAGATGGCCTCAGGCATTGCCTGGATACTGTTTTCTGATTGGGTCAGCAATAAAAGCTGCTCGAGTAACAGCGTATAACGCCGGATACTCTCATTGGCCTGCTGCAAATTATGCTGAATGGATTCAGGCAGGTGCTGCTGCTGACCGATCAGCTGGGCCAGTTGTACATGGGTTTTAATTGCAGTCAGGGGACTGCGTAATTCATGTGCAGCATAGGCACTAAAGGCTTTCTCCTGTTGCAGACTGTCATTGAGTTTTTGAATCAACTGCGTGGAATTGTTGACAAAAGGCTGTACTTCTTGGGGAATACTTGCAGGCTTGAGCTGTATTAAAAAATCTGCCACCTCTGAATAGCTAAGGTTTTTCTGGTTCAGGTATTGACTGAGCTGATCCAAAGACCGGAACTGTCGGCGGATAATAAAAACGATCAGGGCAATACAGATCAGCAGTGAGAAGACCAAGGGAATCAGTACGGACTGCAGAATCTGCTGTAGTAAGGTATCCCTCAAGAACATACGTTCTGCTGCCACCACCTGAATATCGCCACGACGCAGAACATAACTGCGCCATTCCGTATCACCCTGCTGCCAGGTGCTGAATCCTTCTGGTCGCTGGCTTAAATTTTGGGGGGCACCGCGTGTTTTGGCAATCACCTGATTACCTAACGAGATGTCAGAGCTAAAAAGAGAAACTTCACAGGCAATTAACTGGTTTGCATCATCATTCTTGGCTAATTTGGATAAGGTTGCATCCCCTAGACTATCCAGCGGTAACTGCTGAATCAGCCGGGCAACCATTTGTGCAGATGCCGATAAGCGTTGATCCAGTGTGTCTTGTAAACGCTGTTTCAGGTCAATATACAGCCATGAAAATACTGCACTCCACAGCACAATAAACACGGCCAAAAGACTCATGACCAAACGCCATTTCAAGCTGTGACTAAACATGACGCTGCTCAAACGGTTTAAAAATATATCCCACACCACGAATGGTCTGAATTAAATCTGGATGCAGTTTTTGTCTCAGGTGATAAATCTGTACATTCTTTGTTTGTTTTGTTCGCATTTAATCTGTTTGGAGCATTTCAGCTGTCCTTACCTAAAGGCATGTTACAGCGTCTGGATCAATGGCAGCAAAAGCAGAAGGGTGGCACGCTGATTGGTGCCGGTCTTATGGGCATGATCGCTGCACTGATTGTCGGGCCATGTATGAGTGCGCCGTTGGCCGGTGCCTTAATCTATGTGTCTCAGCTCAATCAACCGATGCTGGGAGCTAGTTATCTGTTCGTCTTAGGCCTTGGGCTGGGCTTGCCGCTATTTATTGCTGCCGTATTTGGGTCCCATCTTTTACCCAAACCTGGCATCTGGATGGATCGCCTGAAGTTTAGTTTTGGCTTTGTCATGTTGGCTCTGGCCTTGTATTTCGCCCCTCCATTATTGCCCGGCATTTTATACCTGGGCCTTTTGGGTGTGGTACTGATCACCTGTTCAGGCTACTTCTTGTTCAAGATGCTGCCTCATGTGCATCGGTCTGTATCGAAAATAGTCCTGATGCTGCTCAGTGGTTTACTGGTCTATGCAGGAGGCATGCAGCTCTATCATGTCTGGAGTCAGGTACAGGTCGCCCATGTGAAATCACGGCTTGAATGGCAGAGAGTCAGTACAGCCGCACAATTGCAACAGGTTTTAGCCAAACATCCTGCACAGCCGGTGGTGATTGATGTCTATGCAGACTGGTGTGTGGCCTGTCAACCGATTGAAAAGGAAGTGATTCCACGTAGTGATGTCCAAGCGGCTTTACAAAATGTGGTTCGTATCAAATTAGACCTGACCCACTATCATCCAAGTCAGGATGAGCTGCTAAAAGAATGGCAAATCCTCGGTCCGCCCACCTTTATATTTTTAAATGCCGCACATCAGGAACAGCGCGAGTTGCGCTTGACAGGAACTTTTAGCGCAACACATTTGCTCGGTAAATTGCAGCAACTGCAAGGGGAACAACCATGATGATTTCAAGTGATGCGCTACATCTGGGACCTTTGATGTTGCCCTGGACACTCATAATTGTTGCCACTGGCTTGATGCTGTTATCTGCTGTTTTGTTTGGATTAGCCAGAAAGTATTCATGGTCTAAACAACTGCTTGGACAAAGTCAGGATTTGCTCTGGAGCAGTTTTTTGCTGGGGATGCTGGGTGCACGTCTTGTTTTCGTTCTGCTCAATGCCGAGCTGTATTTTGCAGCACCCATCGACATACTGAAAATCCAGGACAAAGGTTTCCATTTATGGGGAGGGGTGCTGATTGGTGCTTTGTGGTATGTCATTCGAAACAGACAGTTGCAGACCCGATTCAAAGCCATCTTGTTGATCATCTTTGTACTCTGGATCGGGCTTGGACTCGCGTTCAAATCCAGTCTAAAAACTGAAGCAGCGTTTCCTGATCTAGCCTTTGCTGGACTAGAACAGGAGCGTCTGGGTACAGACAAGATTCCACTCAGCCAATTCGTTGGCCAGCCCACGGTAATTAATTTGTGGGCGAGCTGGTGTCCGCCGTGTCACCGCGAAATGCCGGTGTTGGCCAAAGCAGCCAAGCAGCATCCTCAAGTGAATTTTGTCATGCTGAATCAGGGTGAGGAGGTAGCCACCGTAAATGCCTATTTAAGAAAACATCAGTTTCAATTTAAACATGTCCTGCTGGACCCATATGGTGAACTACCACAGCAGCTGAATAGTTTTGGTCTGCCAACGACGCTGTTTTTTAATGCTCAAGGCCAGCTGGTCGAGCGGCATATGGGGGAACTCAGTCCGGCTATGTTGCAGCAATATTTAAATAGAATTTCAGATCAACCTTAAAAAATGGAAGGACTCAGTATGAACAAAATTTACCAGGTGCTTGGTGCAGGCATGTTCCTGATCATGAGCATGCACACACAGGCAAATATTAAACAGCATATTGAAAAACAGGGCTTTGTGTTTGTAAAACAGATTCCGGCACCGCAAGGAATGACCGGCTGGGTGGGGCATGAAGACCAATACTCCAATACGGTATTTATCTCCAACGATGACAAATATTATATCAAGGGCGAACTGTTTGATGCACAAGGGAAAAGCCTGTCCAATGAGCAGATTGAAAAGCATATGAAAAAAGCGGTATTGGACGATGTCTGGAAAACCCTGGAAAAATCCACCTGGATCCAGGATGACAAGCCAGATGCACCACGTGTGGTCTATGTCTTTTCCGATCCAAATTGTCCATATTGTTATAAATTCTGGCAGGCGGCCCGACCTTGGGTAGAATCAGGGAAGGTACAGCTGCGTCATATTCAGGTCGGTGTGATCCGTGAAGAAAGCCGTGGCCAGGTGGCAACACTATTGAATTCGAAAGATCCAGCGGCAGTTTTTAATGATATAAACAAGAATAAAGGCAAAAAGCAGCTCAAGAAAATGGAAAAGATTCCTGTCGAAATTGCTGCAAAAATTGATGCCAACCAGGCCCTAATGGGGAAATACGGCTTTTTCTCCACACCGTCGATGGTCTGGAAAAACAATCAGGGTGAATTTAAATCTGCTCAAGGCCTGGCGATGGATGTCAAGGAAATTTTTGAACAATAATATTTTAACTACATGATAGAAAAGTAATTTTTACTTAAAACATCTATACATGATAGGGAGGCAGATTTACATTGGTGGATAGGCTAAGCATGAAGAGCAGATAAGATATGTCAAATTTGGATGATCCACGGGTACTGCTTGCTTTGGAACGAACCGCTCTGGCGTGGAACCGGAGTGGTTTGGCATTAATTGCTTTTGGTTTTGTGATTGAAAAATCCAACCTGCTAGTGCAACTGGTGGACCCAGACACTTATGCACAGAAAATAGCTTATTCACAATGGTTGGGAATTGCGGTGATTGTATTTGGTATGTTGGTGAATTTCGCCTCAATCCTGCAATATCGACGGGGTTTGACATCACTGCGACCGCCGGAATTTATTGAAGGTTATTACACCCAGTATCCCGTATGGCTAAATCTGTTTACTGCTTTTAGCGGACTGCTTCTGATCATTTCTTTTTGGCTGCACTAAGAAGAGGGCTGGGCGCAATACAGCTCGTACAGCTTTTGCATCAGGCTCAAGACCTTGGGGTCACTCAGACGATAGAAAATCTGTTTGCCCTCACGTCGGGTGCCAACCATGTCGGCCTTACGCAGTACAGTCAGCTGTTGTGAAAGTGTAGGTTGATGAATATCGGCAGATTCTTCAATTTCCTGAACATTCATTTCCCCGTCAACCAGGACACATAAGATTTTCAGACGATCAGGATTGGCTAAAACTTTTAGGCATTGGCTGACGAAATCGACCTGTGAAAAATCAATTTTGGCATTTGCAGCAATCATATCCATAGATGTCCTTGAAACCTTTGATGTAACCCATGCAGTTTACACAATTTACCACAAAACTGCTTGATTATTATTTTTTAATATATAATATAAAAAAGTATATTGTATAGAGATTGATTCACCATGCATGACTTCCTCATCGCATTTATTGGCGGTTTAATGCTCGGACTTTCAGTGGTCGGCTATCTGTATGTCAATGGCCGTATTGCAGGAATCAGTGGTTTGGTTGGGCAGGTATTAAACCCAAAAACCGTATTTAAAACGCCTGCGATCTGGTTTTTATCAGGCTTGATCATTACACCGTTTATTTATGGTCTGTTTGTACAACCTGAAATCGAATTGAATGCCAGCCCATTGATGATGATTGTGGCAGGTCTGCTGGTAGGCTTTGGGACACGTTTGGGTTCGGGCTGTACCAGTGGTCACGGAATTTGTGGCATTAGTCGGCTGTCTAAGCGTTCTATCATCGCGACCATGACTTTTATGTTTGCAGGTTTTGTCGCTGTTTATATTATCCGTCATATCACAGGAGCATTCTAAAATGAAAAATGTGTTTGCCTTTTTATTTGGTGCGCTGTTCTCTGTGGGATTGATGGTATCGGGCATGTCCAATCCGGAAAAAGTACTCGATTTCCTGGATCTGTTTGGCGATTGGGATGCCAGTCTGGCCTTTGTGATGATGGGCGCGATTACTGTGGCCTTTATTCCCTTCCAGAAAGCATTACGTACGGCGCAACCGAAAACAGTATTTAATGAACCTATTGATTTACCTAAAAATAATCAGATAGATAAGAAGCTGATCACGGGTGCGGTTTTATTTGGTGCAGGTTGGGGCATTGCCGGCATCTGTCCGGCGCCAAGTTTCACTTTGATCGGTTTGGGCCACTATCAAGTGCTCTATTTTATTGTAGCAATGCTGGTGGGTGTATGGATTCACCGTAAATGGTCAGGAGCTTAACGATGTCAAATTTACCTATAGTAAAAGATTTTTTTCACGAAGATACCAATACCTTCAGTTATGTTGTACGTGATCCGGCGACCAAAGCCTGCGCCATTATTGATAGCGTTCTGGATTATGATCCGGCATCAGCAAGTACATCCACTATTCATGCCGATAAAATTATTGCCTATATTAAAGAGCAGGGTTTAACGGTCGAGTGGATTCTCGAAACCCATGTCCATGCTGATCATTTAACTGCAGCGCAATATCTCAAAGAAGAACTGGGTGGCAAAATTGCCATGAGCCAGAAAATTGGTATTGTTCAGGAAACTTTTGGCGCGATTTATCATCTGGATATTAAACAATGGAATGCTCAGCAGCTCTTTGATTATTTATTTGAAGATCATGAGTCGTTCCAAATTGGAACATTGAAAGCCTATAACATTCCAACACCGGGACATACGCCTGCTTGCCTGAGTTATGTGATTGGCGATGCGGTTTTTGTGGGTGATACGTTGTTCATGCCAGATTATGGTACAGCACGTTGTGATTTTCCGCGAGGCAGCGCAGAACAGCTTTATGATTCGGTGCAAAGCCTGTTTCAGTTGCCAGAAGATACCCGGGTCTTTTTATGTCATGACTATCTGCCTGAAACACGTGAATCGTATGTGTGTGAATCTGATATACAGACGCAGAAAAAACAGAATATCCATATTCATCAGGGAATCAGTAAAGCTGAATTTGCTCAGATGCGAAATCAGCGGGATTCAGGACTGAGTATGCCTAAGCTGATTCTACCGGCGATTCAGATCAATATGAAAGCAGGACAGTTTCCTGAGCCAGAACAAAACGGTGTTTCTTACCTCAAGCTTCCTCTTAACTACTTCAAATAAGCTTGTGTCGTGATTCAACAAAAAGTTCAACCTTTATTGAATCATTTTTGTGGATAAGGGAGAGGGCGATGTGGGCATTAATACTTGAAGGGCTAGTTATCGGAGTGCTATTGGGTTTGACCGGTGCCGGTGGCGGTATTCTGGCTGTACCTGCACTGATGACGACCCAGGGTTGGACGGTGGCCCAGGCTGCGCCGGTGGGATTGCTTGCGGTCACGCTGTCGGCCTTGGTCGGAACGTTCGAGGGTTTGTTCAAGCGTATTGTACGTTATCGCGCTGCCCTCTGGATTGCTCTCATTAGTATTCCTACAGCGCGTTATGGCGTGCATCTGGCCGATATCGTTTCTCCGGTCTGGCTGACGCTGGCTTTCAGTCTGGTCATGCTGATCGTGGCTTACCGGATCTTTTTTAATAAAGTGACCGATCATGGCAATGCACCGTGCAAGGTCAATCAATCGACCGGTCGTCTGATCTGGAATGTCAAAACTGCTTCGTTCCTAGCAGGTATTGGTGTTGTGGCAGGTTTATTAACCGGTCTGTTGGGGGTGGGGGGTGGTTTTGTAATTGTTCCAGCCCTGCGTAAATTCACCGACCTTGATATGCGCAGTATCGTTGCGACTTCCCTGATGATTATTTTCCTGATTGGTGGGGTCAGTATTTCTGCACACGTGCTGGATGGCTTTCAATATCCTGTTTCGGTTACGCTGACCTTTGTCCTGGCCTGTATTGTCGGGATGTTAATTGGACGCAGTCTGATGCAGCGGATTGACAGTAACAAGGTACAGAAAATATTTGCCACTACCGTGGTTGGGGTGGCGATGTATTTAATCTATTCAGCGCTCATGGGCTAAATAGCCAGTTGGAAATTTAAACTCAAACGCTTTCAATCTACCTGAGCATCGTTTATACAAAATATAATTTTAATGGCCGAGGAAGAATGAAAATGATGAAAACTGCAGAGCAATTGATCCAGAATGCAAAAAGCCGGATTCAGGAAGTCAGCGTAAATGAACTGTTTGAAGCGATGCAAAACCATCAACCAATTGCTCAACCATTTTTATGTCAGCAACATGTCCATTCGATAAAGCAGAACAACTAATTTCACCAAATTGGTTCATCACGATATGTAATTTACAGCCATAAAACCAACCCATAGAACTTTTGCCACGTGATGCGATTTGGGCTAATGATTTATGGCATTGAATACGTTGATTTTTACAAACAGGTAGCGTTGTTGAATCAATCTATAAGTATTGTTTATCTTTGCCTTTCATCAAAGCTACATACAGGGCATGTAGTGCTAATTCATGCCTATTGATCAAGTGAATCATGCGTTGGCAGCAAGGCAAGTGCTTAAATAAAAAGCTTTTATCCAGCTTTAGCCATGTAAAAAAGGCTTTGAAATTATTGAAATGAGAACATTTGTACCAAATGGTGATAAAGCAGATTTCTGAAATTGTGAGCTGAGCATTTCTGATTCTTAGAGAATGATGACTTTGTTTGAGGAACTTCCAATAAGTTGCTTCAAATTTAAGAAAGAAATCATCAATTAAGCAGAATCGGTACTATTGAACATCAGGACTAGAGTTGTGAGTTTGGTTTGGTAACTCAACTGATGGCTCTAGTCCTCTTATTTTTCAAGTCAATTTCTTATCCGTGATTCGGGTTAAATTATTTAAATGATGATTCATTCTGTATTCAGATCTTCATAAATTTAAAGGATACTTATTAGGGATATATTCTGTTTTAGACTTAATTCAGGATGCATAAATGAAGTACTCATTTATACAGCAGGCTTTCACTGGTCCCGTGGATATCGTAGGGGATATTCATGGTGAGATTGCCGCGCTGGAACGACTGATCCAGGTATTAGGTTATGACCGGAATGGTCATCATCCAGAACAGCGCAAACTAATTTTTGTCGGTGATCTATGTGACCGGGGGCAAGACAGTGTTGCGGTGATCAAACGCGTCAAACAGCTGGTAGATGAAGGCTATGCACAATGTGTGATGGGTAATCATGAATTGAACCTATTGACCGATACTTTGCGGGAAGGCAATGGCTGGTTTTTTGGTTCACCGCATCAGGATGATCTGAAACCTTTTGATTCGATCCAAGCCTCAATCAAAGATCGACAATGGATTCTGGATTTTTTAAATAGCTTACCGTTGGCCTTGGAGTCGGAGCAGCTGCGTGTTGTACATGCCTGTTGGCATCAAGGATCAATTGATCAATTACGCAATTCTGGTTTTACTTCGCTTGGCGAAGCCTATGCTGATTTCGTTCAACATACAGCGCTGGATCTGCAAGCCTTAGGTATTAATGAATTCATCCAGATAGAGCAGCAACGCTACCAACACCAGTTCAAAGACCCGGCTGCAACTTTACCTTTATTGCAACATCTCGCAGAAAAAGAGCTACGTGAGCAAATGCACAATCCGATTCGGGTCATTACTTCTGGTGCGGAAAAAATCGCCTTAGAACCGATTTATGCCGGTGGAAGGTGGCGGATGATCGACCGCGTGCCATGGTGGGACAGCTATACCGACCAAATTCCAGTCATTACTGGACATTATTGGCGGAACTTTAAATCTACTGAAGAAAAAACCGGTTTACTCAAATCGATCGATGCACTGCAATGGTATGGACAGCAACAAAACGTATTTTGTGTGGATTATTCAGTGGGTAAACGCTATCTCGATCGTCAACAGGGTGTCGCGTTCAGACATCGACTCGGCGCCTTAAGATTTCCAGAAAATATCTTGAGCTTTGAAGATGGCAATCAGTATTCAGTTCAGCGGTTCTGAGAAAAGGCAATTTTCTGATACAAAAAAAGCAGCTTTTCCAGCCGCTTTTTTACAGAATCTAGATTTTATTCTGCTTCGATTATTTCATAATCATGGGTGATTTCAACACCGCCATCAGACAGCATTTTGCTGGCAGAGCAATATTTTTCAGCAGAAAGTTCTACGGCTTTTGCGACCTGTTTCTCTTTAATCGCTTTGCCGGTCACTACAAAATGCAAGTGAATTTTCGTGAATACTGCCGGAATTGTATCTGCACGTTCAGCCTTTAATTCGCAGCGTACATCGGTAATATCCTGACGAGCCTTCTTTAAAATGGTAACAATATCAAAAGACGCACAGCCGCCCAGACCAGTTAAAAGTAGCTCCATTGGACGAGGACCACGGTTTTCACCACCGTATTCAGCTGAACCATCCATGATAATAGTATGACCACTTTGAGTTTTTGCTTTAAAAGCAACATTCTCTAACCAATGAACGCTTGTTTGCATTGAAACTACCTAAAAAAAGCTATAAATTTGTCAAGTAACTGTACACTAACATAAATTGGGTTGATACGGAATTTCAATCCCACTGTGTGACAAGTTCACATTAGGTCTTGTGCGATCTATAAATTATCCATAATCGGAACTGTTAGCATGACTTCAAACTTTTCACAATTAAGCACTGATGCGCTTTCTCCGGGGCAATTACCAGAATCCGTGAAAGCACTGTTAAAACGTGCATATATTAATCGTTATCCAAAACGTACCACGATCATTGATGCAGGATCAGAATCTAAATCTTTATATTTAATTCTGAAGGGGTCTGTATCTATCATTCTTCGTGAAGATGATGATCGTGAAATTGTCGTGGCTTATTTAAATGCGGGTGACTTCTTTGGGGAAATGGGTCTATTCGAGGTTAATCCACAACGTACTGCGGAAGTTCGTACGCGTGATGTGTGTGAAATTGCCGAAATTACCTATGAAAACTTTCACGAAATCAGCAAGCAATATCCTGATCTGAGCTATGCGGTATTTGCTCAATTAGTACGTCGTTTGAAAAATACCACACGTAAAGTTACTGATCTGGCATTTATTGATGTTTCAGGCCGGATTGCACGTTGTCTGATCGACCTGTCTTCACAGCCAGAAGCGATGATTTTGCCGAATGGCCGTCAGATTCGTATTACCCGTCAGGAAATTGGTCGCATTGTTGGCTGTTCCCGCGAAATGGTCGGACGTGTACTAAAAACCCTGGAAGAGCAGGGCATGATCGAAACCGATGGTAAAGCCATCCTGATCTTTGATGCTTCATTAGAAGAAGCATCTGAAGCAGTGGCAGATGGTGCCATAGACGAATAATCCAGATATTAAAAAGCAAATCTTCGGATTTGCTTTTTTTATGCGTCATTACTCAATACATAAAAATTTAGAACAAGCTTCTCAGAAAAGATGATTTAAGTCTCCCTTATAATTCCGATAGGCTATAGCCCACTTGATCTCAATTCACTGAATAAAATTCACAGGATGTTTTTATGCAATTCAGACCATTGGCGGATACCGGCATTTTTTTGCCAGAAATTTGTTTGGGCACCATGACCTTTGGTGAGCAGAACACACAAGAACAGGCTTTTCAGCAACTGGATTATGCTTTAGATCAGGGAGTGTATTTCTGGGATACTGCGGAAATGTACCCGGTACCGCCAAAACCTGAAACGCAGGGTGCTACCGAGCGTATTATCGGGAACTGGATCGCTGCCCGTGGTGGCCGTGACAAACTTTTTTTAGCCTCAAAAATTGCCGGACCCTCGCAAGGTGGTAGCCATATCCGGGATGGTAAAACCCGTTTCGTTGCCGATGAAATTTCAGCAGCAATTGACCAGTCATTGTCACGCCTGCAAACGGATTATATTGACCTGTATCAGCTGCACTGGCCGCAACGCCCAACCAATTTCTTTGGCAAGCTGGGTTATGGCAATGCTGAAGCGGCAGAAGACCGTACCGTGACAGATCTCGAAGAAACCCTGACCGCCTTGCAGGATGAAATTAAAAAAGGCCGTATCCGTTATATTGGTCTTTCCAATGAAACCCCGTGGGGCACGATGAAATTTCTGCACCTCGCAGAGAAATTAGGTTTGTCCAAATTTGTCAGTGTACAAAACCCATATAACCTGCTGAACCGTACTTATGAAATCGGCATGTCAGAAATTGCCCATTATGAAGGTGTGGGCTTGTTGGCGTATTCACCTTTGGCATTTGGTTATCTGACCGGTAAATTCCGGCATGGTGCACGTCCTGCCAATGCGCGTGTAACACTGTTCTCCCGCTTTAGCCGTTATAGCAATCCGCAAAGTGAATGGGCAACCGAGCAATATGCCCAGCTGGCAGAACAGCATGGCTTAAGTCTTACCCAATTGGCTTTGGCCTTTATCAAGCAGCAGTTCTTTGTGACCAGTACGATTATTGGTGCCACCAATCTGGATCAGCTGAAAGAAAATATTCAGGCATTTGAAATTGATCTGTCTGAGGAAATACTGAAAGGTATTGAGGCAATTCACCGTCAGCAACCGAATCCGGCACCATAATCATGGTGTTGTTATTTTAAAGCACCCTCCAAGCGAGGGTGTTTTAATTTTATGAGAAATTAAATTTGATGATAAACAACATGGCCGGAAAACAATAAAAGCAGCATAATCGAAATAAGACGCATCAAGATGATTTGATAAAAATGAATAGTGAAACAGGTATTTCTAAATCCCAAGTATTAGCTATAGCAGTATTCAACTTAGCTGAGCAGTTGCAACTGAAAGAATTCGAACTTGCATTGATTCTGGGTTTATCTGAGGCGGAATTATCTCTGGTTATAAATGAAAAAGAATTAGAACCAGATACTACAGCAGGCGAAAAAGCTATAGCTTTAGTAAATATCTATCAAAAGTTATTTAGCTTGCATGGTGGAGACTTGAGCTGGATGCGGCAGTTTATCAATTCACCTAACAAGCTTTTGGATCAGCAAACGCCAAGATCTCTAATGCAAACAGAACATGGTTTGAGTGAAGTATTGCGATTACTAGGAAGGTTGCAACCGTACTAAAAATATCTCTCTATTCTCTACTAAGCTGAAAAATAGCAGAGTAAATTAAATAAAATATGAATTGTTTATCTTCACCTTAAAAATTCGGTGGTGTTTCAAAAAGTATGCTGGCGTTAAACAAATCCGTTATTAAGGTAAAAGAAAGTCAAATCAAAGGCTTTAAAATGATTTTCGAGCTTTTTAGAAAAGTTGCAACTTCTCCTAAATCCACGC